>NZ_JAZDXA010000044.1:0-34112 GCF_040170545.1 Sphingobium sp. MK2 | reverse complement strand
GGACGCGGAGATGGACGAGATATTCGCGCGTATTCGGAAAACACTCGACGGACTGCTCGAACAGGCGGATATTGCTTCGCTGCGCTCGCAATGACGATTCAACTTCGAGTCATCCGGCTTTAGACGCGCTGATAATCGCGACGGAAGTCGGCCGCGAAGGCGGCAAACTGCCCGGCGGCGATGGCGTCCCGCATCCCCTGCATCAGTGCCTGATAGAAATGGATGTTATGCTGGGTCATCAGCATCGCACCCAGCATTTCGCCTGCCTTGACGAGATGATGGAGATAGGCGCGGCTCCAGGTCGTGCAGACCGGGCAGGTGCAGCGCGGATCGAGCGGCCCCTGATCCTCAGCGAAGCGGGCATTGCGGATGTTGAGCGGCCCGGCCCAGGTGAAGGCCTGGCCATTGCGGCCCGACCGGGTCGGTAGCACGCAATCGAACATGTCGATGCCGCGCTCGACCGCGCCGACGATATCGTCGGGCTTGCCTACGCCCATCAGATAGCGGGGTTTGTCGGCGGGCAGCATGTCGGACGCGAAGTCGAGCGTGGCGAACATCGCCTGCTGCCCCTCCCCCACCGCCAAGCCGCCCACGGCATAGCCGTCGAAGCCGATGTCGATCAGTTGCTGGGCCGATTCCCGCCGCAACCCTTCATCGAGTGACCCCTGCTGGATGCCGAACAGCGCGGCGCGATCGGCATGGTCGCCGCCTGCGTCGAAACCCTCGCGCGAGCGCTTCGCCCAGCGCATCGAGCGCTCCATGGACTTGGTCGCCTCCTCATGGGTGCAGCCATTTTTGGTACATTCGTCAAAGGCCATGACGATATCGCTGTCGAGCAGGCGCTGGATCTCCATCGATCGCTCTGGTGTCAGCATATGCTTCGACCCGTCAATATGGCTGGAGAAGGCGACGCCCTGCTCGCTCATCTTGGTCAGCGCCGACAGGCTCATCACCTGATAGCCGCCGCTATCGGTCAGGATCGGCCGGTCCCAGCCCATGAAACCATGCAGACCGCCCAGCCGCGCCATGCGTTCGGCACCGGGGCGCAACATCAGATGATAGGTATTGCCCAGGATGATGTCGGCACCTGCGGCGCGCACTTCGGCCGGGCGCATCGCCTTTACCGTGGCGGCGGTGCCCACCGGCATGAAGGCGGGCGTGCGGATCTCGCCCCGGCGCATCGTGATTGCGCCGGTACGGGCCTTGCCGTCGGTGGCGGCGATGGAAAAAGAGAAGCGGGGCTGGGTCATCTGCGCGCTCTAGGAGCGAACGTGCAGGCGTTCAACCCGCCTTGCGAACGCCGTCGAACAGCGCGAGCGCGTCGATATTGAAGCCTTCGACCCGGCGGTAGGGACCGATGAAGCGCAGGCAGTCGGTCGAAAGGCGCAACGGCCAATAAGCGCCCGTCTGGTCGTGCAAAGCCAAAGTGGCAAATTGGGGATCGGATCGCTCTCGATGCATGAGAGCAGACGTAATCGGCAAAGATTAACAAGATGTCTTTGGTGAACTTTTACGATCGTTCGAAAGCGCACTTTGTTGCAATATCGCAACTATCCACGCGCATAGCCTTATTTTCGGGCGACCAGGGTGCAACAGTTGCATATAAAGATGGTTAACAGGCTCGGTCGGATGTCCTGCCGATTGCATGCCGCTTGCCTGCCTGTTTTGTTGAGACCCAACGAAAAATCGGGGGTGCATATGATTGATTCAGGACAATTTAATTCCGCAGGCGAAACAGCCGCAAACGCAAAGGCTGCGACGATGAATATGATTAACGATGAAGCGGCTGAACGGGCGCTGGTGGCCGATATTGCGCGCTCCACCCTGTTCGACCTTGGGCAGATCGATGTCCGTTGGGACGCCGAACTGGCAACGCTGTGGGCGTTCATGACGCCGCTGGAACGGCCCAATTCCAACCTGTCCCTGATTCGCGATACGATGGCGTGGCAGCGCGAGAGTCGCCGCTTGTTCGAAGACAAGGGCGGAATGCTCAAATTCATGGTGTTGGGCTCGCGCTTTCCCGGCGTGTTCAACCTGGGTGGTGATCTGGAGATGTTCGCCGAATGCATCCAGCGCCGCGACCGGGACACGCTGCTGCGCTATGGCATCGCCTGCTGCGAGATCGTCGATCGCATCTGGCACTGTAACGACATGAACATCATCAATATCGGGCTGGCGCAGGGGGACGCGCTGGGCGGCGGGCTGGAAGCGCTGATGTGCTTTGACGTCATCATCGCCGAACGGCAGGCGCGCTTTGGCCTGCCCGAAGTCTTGTTCGGCCTGTTCCCCGGCATGGGCGCCTATTCCATCCTGTCGCGCCGGGTCGGCCCGGTGCTGGCGCGCCAGATGATCACCGATGGCCGCGTCTATAGCGCCGAGGAAATGTTCGACATGGGCATCGTCACCCAGGTCGTCGAGCAGGGCGAAGGCGAAGCCGCCACTGTTGCCTGGATCAAGGATCACCGGGCGCATCATGCCGGTTATGTCGGAATCAATCGCGCCGGGCGGCGGGTCAATCCGATGACATTGGAGGAACTGACCGATATCGTGACCACATGGACCGACACGGCCCTGGCGCTGTCGGACCGTGACCTGCGGATGATGCGGCGATTGGCGGCGGCACAGACACGGTTGCGCTGACCACCGGCGGCTCAGGCGAGGCGACGGCGATGGAGGATCGGATCGGGGCGCTCCTGACCATGAAGGGGACCGGCCTCAATCAGTTCGACGATCCGTTCATTGGGGACGGGACGGCTGAATAGATAGCCCTGAACATTGGTGAAACCGGCTTCGCGGGCATGGGCGAGTTGGTCCGGCGTTTCAATCCCTTCGGCGACCGTGTCCATGGACAGGTCTCGCGCGAGATTGCCGATCGCACGGACGATCGCGCGATCTTCGGGGTTGGCGCTGATCCCGGCCATGAAGCTCTGGTCGATCTTGAGCGTGTCGAACCGATAGGAGCGCAGATAGGAAAGCGAGGAATAGCCGGTTCCAAAATCATCGAGCGCCAGCCGCAGGCCGATCCGCTGCAATTCGCGCAAAATCGTGCTGGTCTGGCCGCTATCATCAAGGAAGATGGACTCGGTGACTTCCAGTTCGAGCCGACGGGCAGGCAGGCCCGTTTCCAGCAATGCGGCAATGACATTGCCGGGCAGGTCGTGTGATTTGAGCGAGGCGGGCGAGATGTTGATGGCCACGCGAACGTCGCCGGGCCACCCCGCCGCCGCGATGCAGGCCTGACGCAACACCCAGCCGGTCAAGGCTTCGATCAACCCCATGCTTTCGGCGATCGGGATGAATTCGGACGGTGGAATGGAGCCGAGCACGGGATGGTTCCAACGGATCAGCGCCTCGCAGGCATCGATGTCGCCGCCGTCGAGCGCGACGATCGGCTGGAACATGAGCTGGAGTTCATCTCCGTCCAGCGCTCGGCGCAGGCCGGTTTCGATTTCGTGGATGCGGTTGAACCGTTCCTTCAGCGACCAGTTGAAGCTGGATGCCCGATTGCGTCCGGCCCCTTTCGCTTCATACAGCGCCAGATCCGCATGCTGCATCAATTCATCCATGTCACGGCCGTCCTGCGGGGCCACGGCATAGCCGATCGAGGCCGTAACCTGGAGATGATGATCGCCAAGATCGAAGCCGTGCGCGAAATCCGTGATTATCTCCTGGGCGATCGTCGCTGCCGCGACCCGGTCCGTATCGGGGCAGATGATGACAAATTCATCGCCACCAAAGCGAGCGACCCGTCCCTGTCCCTGTACGATCTCGTTCAAACGCTCGGCGACAACGCGCAGCAGCCGATCCCCGACCATATGGCCCAGCGAGTCGTTGATCTCCTTGAACCGATCCACGTCCATCCACAAAATGGCAACGGCATCGGCGCGTTTGTCATTGGTTTCGAAAATATCGCGCAGCCGCATCTGCATCGCCATGCGATTTTCAAGGCCGGTCAGATTGTCGTACCGCGCCAGCCGCTCGAATTTTTCGGCCAGTAGAGACTTGTCGCGCCGACCGATCAATGCCTGGACGACGATGCGATGCGTGGTCGAGCTGATTTCGGCGAGGCCCAATATCATGGCCACCATGGCGACCGACAGCACACGATAGCCCGTCGAACCTTCCAGCCAGAGGCCGAGCGCGGTCGGCAGCAGGGCAAGGCAAACCTGACCGATGGCGATCTGCACGCGGCCCGCATTACGGCCGGAAATACCGCCGGCATAGCCCGTGGCCATCGACACGCTGAGCATATGAATGACGGAATTGGTTGATCCGATGAGGGTGACGAATCCCATGAGGCCCAGAAGCCCTGAATAGGCCCACGCCCCCAACTCATAGGCCAATTCCCAGCGTCGCGAGGCGACCGCCGTACCGCGCACCAACTGGCGATGAAAGAAAATAGCGGAAAAGACGCGCAGCGCGGCAACAAGGCACAGCGTCGCGACGACCACATGGATGGCGAGGCCGTCCGACAGGCTGCTGATGACAAGGCCGACAGCCGTCCCGGTGGCTGCGCCGATGGTAAGCGATGCGGGCGAGGCGTAGAGCGTTTCGACCAAGCTCCGCCGGACATCGGCATCCTCTTCCGACGACTGCGCTGCGCGCCTTTCCAACAATTTTCTCAAAGCGCCCAAATGGCCGGTCTCCGGTTCCCCGTCCCTCTTGGCAGTTTCCCTTTATTTTTTCGTTAACCCCAAGACGCCAGCGAACTGGCGCGTTCGCGCGCGTAAGCCTATGCCTGTCGATCTGATCGCTGCAGACTGCGGGAGCATCACCATATCTGCCAAGCTGTTCATCGCCCTTGCCTATGTCCTCCTGCTGTTCGGGGGGACGGCGCTGGCGCATGCGTATCGCCATCGGCTGCGCCAATCGCGCTGGCGTATCCACGCCTACACCCTGGCTTTGGGGGTCTATTGCACCAGTTGGACCTATTTCGGCGCGGTAGGCACGGCGGCGACCGGGGGATGGAGCTATCTGCCCATCTATCTTGGCCCGATCCTGCTGATGATCGCGGGCGGACGGTTTCTGCGCAGGCTGAACGCCGAAGTGCAGGAAGATGGCGCGACGTCGATTTCCGACTTTATCGGGTCGCGCTTCGGCAAGAGTCGCACGGTCGCAGCGCTAGTGACGCTGATCCTGCTGTTTGGCACCATTCCCTATATCGCGCTGCAATTGCGGTCGGTGGCGCTGAGCTTCGCGCTGGTGTCAGGTATCGCGCAGTCGACCGCGCCGCTGGTCGGGGCGGCGGCCGTGCTGGCGCTGTTCGCCCTCGCCTTTGGGGCACGACGTTATCAGGTGTCTGGGCAGAATGAAGCGATCCTGTTCGCCGTCGCCTTCGAATCGCTGTTCAAACTGGCCGCGTTGCTGCTGGTCGCGGGGCTGGCGGTCTGGCTGCTGTGGACCGCCCCGACCGATCGGATAGCCGAGGGAATGACGGCTTTCCGCAGCGGATTTGCGCCGACGCGGCTGGATGTGAACTTCGTGGTCACAACCCTTTTGTCGGTGCTGACCATTATCTGCCTGCCGCGCCATTTCTTCATCAGCGTGACGGAGTCGCGAACGCCCGACGATATTTTGACGGCGCGTTGGGGTTTCGTCGTCTATTTACTGGTGACGGTACTGGCCGTCTTGCCGATCGCTGCGGCCGGTGTGACGCTGCTCGGCCAAGGCGGAGCGCCGGACCTGTTCGTCCTCAGCCTGCCGCAGGATTTCGGCTATCATCGACTGGGGCTATTCGTCTTTCTGGGTGGGCTGTCGGCGGCGCTGGCGATGGTTGTCACGGAAATCGTCGCCATCTCCAGCATGATCTCCAATGATCTGTTCGCACCCGCCCTGCTACGACGATCGTCAGGCGATTCGCACATGGGCGAGCGGTTGTTGTGGATACGCCGCAGCGCCATCGTCGGGCTGATCGGCGCGGCGGTGCTCTATGCAATGGCCACCCCATCCACCACGCAACTGGCGTCGGTCGGGCTGATCGCCTTTGTCGCGATCGCCCAATGTGCGCCCGCTCTGATCTGCGCGGTCTATCGGCCGCATAATGACCCGCTGGCGGGCAAGGCCGGGTTGCTGACCGGCTTTGCCTTGTGGTTCGTCATCCTGTTCCTGCCCGCGATCGGCAGCGCGGCGATCACCCCGCCCGCCTGGCGCGGCATCAGCGCGGTGACGGCGGGCACACTGATCAGCCTGGGTGGCAATCTGCTCGCCTTCCTGCTGGTATCGGCGCGCAGCGTTGGCGCGGTGCGACTGGTCCGGCAACGCGGCATCGCGCCCGTGTCGACGATGGAGGCGCTGGGCGATCTGGTCACCCGCTTCGTCGGTGCCGAGGCGATGATCGAGGCGTTCGGCGCGACCGAGGGCAGTGATGCGCCGATCGACCGGGCGAGCGCACGGACAGCCGAGCGGCTGATCGGCAGCGTCGTGGGCGCGTCGTCCGCGCGGGCCATCATGGCGTCGGCTATTTCCGGCCAAGGCATGGGCTTTGCCCAGATCGCCCAGGTGCTTGATGCGTCGGGGCAGTCGCTGCATTTTTCGCAAGGACTGCTGGCGGCGACGCTGGAGAATATAGACGTGGGCGTCAGCGTGGTCGATCGCGACCTGCGGCTGGTGGCGTGGAACAGTCGCTATCTCGACCTGTTCGACTATCCCCCCGGCCTGATCCGGGGCGGCGTGCCGGTCGCCGACCTGATCCGGTTCAACGCCGAGCGCGGTGATTGCGGTCCCGGCGAAGTGGAGGATCATGTCGCCCGGCGGCTGGCGCATATGCGCAGCCGTCGCCAGCATGCGTTCGAAAGGTATCGCGCCGATGGTCGCTGGATCAAGACGGTGGGCGGCCCGATGCCCGATGGCGGCTATGTCATGTCCTTCACCGACATCACCGTCGAAGCGCAGGCGCGGGCAGCGACCGAGACGGCGCGGCGCGACCTGGAGCAGGCGGTGGCGGCGCGGACGGCGGAGTTGAGCGAGGTCAATGCGAAGCTGGCGGCGGCGATGGCGGACAAGACCCGTTTCCTCGCAGCGGCGAGCCATGACCTGCTGCAACCGTTGCACGCTGCCATGTTGTTTTCATCAGCCTTGCGACGGCGACTGAACGAACCGGAGCAAGCGATCTTGGCGCGGCTTGATCGCTCAATCGAGGGGGCGAACGACCTGTTGCGCGCCTTGCTCGACATATCGAAGCTGGACGCGGGCGGGGTGAAGCCGCAACCGACCCGCTTTGCCGTGCGGCCGATGCTGGTCGATCTCGCCGAGAGTTTTCAGCCGCTGGCGGCGGAAAAGAGCTTGGTGCTAAGGGTTGGTCCGGGGGAAGGCTGGGTCGAGACGGATCGGAGCCTGTTGCGGTCGATCGTCCAGAATTTCCTTTCCAACGCCATCCGCTATACCGACGAGGGTCGCATCCTCGTCGCGGTGCGACGGCGAGGCGCTGCAGTTCGCATCGAGATATGGGATAGCGGAATCGGCATCGCGCCGGACAAGCTGGCGCTGATCTTTCGCGAGTTCGAGCGGCTGGGTCAGGGCAGCGAGAGCGGCATCGGGTTGGGCTTGGCGATCGTGGAGCGATCGGCCGCTTTGATCGGCGGGACGGTGGCGGTGCGGTCCTGGCCCGGCAAGGGTAGTTGCTTTGCGATCAGCCTGCCGCTGGTGGCAGCGTCGCCGATTGCGACGGCACCTGTGGCGGCGGCGCTCCCCGCACCGACGACCGGCCTGCGCCTGCTCGTCGTAGACGATGACTCGGCCAATCGTGCGGCGATGCAGGCGGCTTTGGAGAGCATGGGGCATGAGTGCGTGGTGGCGGCGACGGAAAGCGAGGCATTGGCGGCCAGCGGGCCATTTGATGGCGCCTTGGTGGATTTTGCGCTCGGCACGGCGCGCGATGGCATCGACCTGATCGACGCGCTGCGCGATCGGTCGCCGGGGCTGGCGGTGGCGCTGGTGACTGCCGAACGCAGCGAAGCGATGCTGGCGCGCCTCGCCGAGCGGGATATTCCCCTGCTCGCCAAGCCTTTGGCGGCGGCGGTGCTGGAACAATGGATTGCAGAGGTAGCGCGACGCCGCGCTGGCGGGTCAGTGGTTCCCTAACCCCAGCGCGCGGGCGGCGAGCGCGGCCTGCGTGCGGTTCTGGACGCCGAGTTTGGCGAGGACCGTGGTCATGTGCGACTTGATGGTCGATTCAGCGACCCCCAAGTCCCAGGCGATCTGCTTGTTGAGCTGGCCGTCGAGTACGCCGAGCAGGACGCGCAATTGCGTGGGCGTCAGCGAGGCCACTTTGCCCGCCATCTCGTCCACCTCGTCCGGCATCAACGGCGTGACGGCGGGCGCTTCGCCTGCCAAAGCGGCGGCGATGGCGTCTTCGATGACGCTCAGATCCTGATCCTTGCCGATGAAACCGACCGCGCCATAGCGGCGCGCTTCGGCTGCGGCGATCTGCGCGTCGGCGCTGGAAATGACGAGAATGGGGACCGAGGGGCGTTCCGCATGCAGCAGAGCGACGCCGGAAAAGCCGACCGATCCCGGCATCTTGAGATCGAGCAGGATGAGCAGCAAGTCGCTGGCGGCGGTGGCGGTTTCTACCGCGCGGTCCAGCGTCGCCGCCTCCACGATCCGCGCGTCGGGCGCGACGTTGGAGGCCGCCATGACCAAGGCCTGACGGAAAAGCGGATGATCGTCCGCTACCAAGATAGTGCCTGTCGCCGTTGGCTCGTCCTTCCCTCTCCGACGCCATCCTGCCCCTTGTTGGGCAGCGATGCAAATAGGGGCTATCCCCTAGCCCAACAAGCGTCTCAGGCCGCTGCCATCTGGCTGTCGGCTATCAGTGTTTCGACCACCGACGGGTCGGCGAGCGTGGAAATGTCGCCCAGCGCATCGGTCTCGCCCTCGGCGATCTTGCGCAGGATGCGGCGCATGATCTTGCCTGATCGGGTCTTGGGCAGGCCGGGGGCGAACTGGATGATGTCGGGCGTGGCGATCGGGCCGATTTCGGCGCGGACCCAGGCGACCAGTTGCTTGCGCAACTCTTCGGACGGCTCCTCATGCGCGTTGAGCGTCACATAGGCGTAGATGCCCTGCCCCTTGATCGGGTGCGGCATGCCGACCACGGCGGCTTCGGCGACCTTGGCATGAGCGACCAAAGCGCTTTCGACTTCGGCGGTGCCCATGCGGTGACCCGACACGTTGATGACGTCATCGACCCGGCCGGTGATCCAATAATAGCCATCGGCATCGCGGCGGGCACCGTCGCCGGTGAAGTAACGGCCGGGATAGGTGGTGAAATAGGTCTGGAAGAAACGTTCATGATCGCCATAGACGGTGCGCATCTGGCCGGGCCAGCTTTTGGCGATGCACAGATTGCCCTCGGTTGCGCCGTCCAGTTCCCTGCCATCGGCATCGACCAGCAAGGGGTGGACGCCGAACAGCGGCTTGGTCGCAGAGCCGGGTTTGAGGTTAGTCGCGCCAGGTAGCGGCGCGATGAGGATGCCGCCGGTCTCGGTCTGCCACCAGGTATCGACGATCGGGCAGCGGCCTTCGCCGACGACCCGGTGATACCATTGCCAGGCTTCCGGGTTGATCGGCTCGCCCACGCTGCCAAGGATACGCAGCGACGCGCGGCTGGTCGCCTGCACGAAGGCGTCGCCTTCACGCATCAAGGCGCGCAGCGCGGTGGGGGCGGTGTAGAAGATCGCGACGTTCCATTTGTCGCAGACCTGCCAGAAGCGGCTATGGTCAGGATAGTTGGGGACGCCTTCGAACATCAGCGTGGTCGCGCCATTGGCGAGCGGGCCGTACACGACATAGCTGTGGCCGGTGACCCAGCCGATGTCGGCGGTACACCAATAGACTTCGCCGGGCCGGTAATCGAACACCTGCGCATGGGTCATCGCCGCCCAGAGGAGATAGCCGCCAGTGCTGTGCAGGACGCCCTTGGGGGTGCCGGTCGAACCGGAGGTGTAGAGGATGAACAGCGGGTCTTCCGCGCCCATCGCTTCGGCCGGGCAATCCGGCGAAGCGGCATCGCGGGCCGGGCCGTAGAACAGGTCACGCCCCTCTACCATCGGCACATCCGCCCCGGTACGCTGGACGATGATGACGGTTTCAACCGAGGTGCAATGGGCGAGCGCCGCATCGACATTAGCCTTCAGCGGCACGGCCTTGCCGCCGCGCAGCCCTTCGTCGGCGGTGACGACCAGGCGGGAGTCGCAGTCGCGGATGCGGCTGGCGAGGCTGTCGGGCGAGAAGCCGCCGAAGACGATCGAATGAATAGCACCGATGCGGGTGCAGGCCAGCATGGCGAAAGCGGCTTCGGGGATCATCGGCAGATAGAGCGTCACCCGGTCGCCACGGCGGACTCCCTGTGCTTTTAACACATTGGCGAAGCGGCAGACTTCCTCATGCAGTTGGGCATAGGTGATGACGCGGCTTTCGCTCGGATTATCGCCTTCCCAGATGATAGCGGGCTGGCTGCCCCGTTCGGTCAGATGCCTGTCGATACAGTTGGCGGAAACGTTGAGCTGACCGTCTGCGAACCAGCTTATCCCGAAATCGGCTTCATCGAAGCTGCTTTCATCCACCTTGGTAAAGGGGATGATCCAGTCGAGCCGCTGCGCCTGATCGCGCCAGAAGGCGTCGGGATCGGCCAACGCCTGCGCATGCATCCGGGCGGCGTCGGCAGCGGTGACCCGCGCATCGACGGCGAGGGACGCGGGAACGGGATAGAGGGATTCGCTCATAATGTTGGCCTCTCCAAGCTCTTTCACACTAGCGTAACGACCCCAGGCCCGTGCGGCATCCTCGACCAAAGTTGGAGGGACTTGCGACCATGGTCCGCCTTATCCTCCCCCTGCCCCAACCCGCATGATGCAAGCATGGCCGGATCGCCACATCCCTTCGCAGAAAGGGGCACCCGGCGGGGAGAGGATGAATGATGACGAACAGGGCATTCATAAATCTAAGGCGCGGGATTGCGATGGGCGCGATGGCGGCGGCTATCGTCAACGCCCCCAGTGCCATGGCGCAGACAGCGCGCGAGGCGGAGTTGGAAGCGCGGCTCAACCAATTGGAGGCGGCCGTATCGATGCTGCGCAGCGAGTTGACGCAGGCGCGGGCCGAACAACAGACATCGACGCAGATCGCACAGAAGGCCGACAGCCGCGTCGCGGCTCTGGAAGCCAAACCTGCCACCGACGGCTTCAAGGTCGGTGCCACCACCTTCAAGCTGGGCGGCTTCGTCAAGGTCGTAGGCAGCGCGACGCGCTATGATGATGGCGCGGTACCGGGCGGATCGCTGGGTAAGGAATTTTACCTGCCGCAGCAGATTCCGGTCGGCGGACAAAGCAGCCGCGACATCATCGGCCATGCGCGCCAGACGCGGCTGTCATTCAGCACCTCCACCCCGCTGGGTGGCAAGGAGGTCAAGAGCGTCATCGAGTTCGACTTCGCATTGGCCGCCGCGCCTTTGGGGGCGCAGCGGGCGACCAACCCCTATGTGCCGACCTTTCGCCGGGGCTTCATCAGCTATGGCAACTGGCTGATCGGGCAGGAGTGGACGACCTTCCAGAATCCCGGCCATCTGCCCGAATCGACCGATTTTGTGGGGCCGATGGACGGCGCGATCTTCGTGCGGCAGATGATGGTGCAATATAAACAACCGCTGGGCGGCGGCTTCGATCTCTATCTGGCGGCGGAAAATCCACAGACCGAGACGGAAACGACGACCGCCCCTGCCCTCGTTGACAATGATCAGGATCGCATCCCCGATCTCGTCGCCAAGCTCGCCTATAAGGGCGCGATCGGCGAGCTGCATGTCGCCGGGCTGGTGCGGCAATTGTCGGTGCGCAACAATGGCGTCGGCGATACGGCGATGGGCTGGGGCATCACCACCGGCGGCAAAATCCCGTTCGGCCCGGAAGGTCGGCACGACCTGCGCTTCCTGGCTACCTATGGCAATGGCATGGGCCGCTACTTCACCGTCGGCTATGCGCCTGACGCGATCTATGACGCTACCATCGGCAACCAGTTGCATGTGGTCGATAATGTCGCGGGCTTTGCCGCGCTCAAGCTCGGCTGGACGCCGACGATCCGGTCGACCTTCATGGTCGGCTATCAGCATGTCAGCTATCCCGGTGGCATCGCGCTACCGGGCCTGGCCAACAAGGAGGCCTATAGCCTGGCCGGTAACCTGTTCTGGTCGCCGGTCAGGAATCTGGATTTCGGTATCGAGTATCGCCATGCTCAGCGGGAAGTCGTCAATGGCCTGAAGGGCCAGATGGACCGTGTCGAGATGGCCGCGAAATACACTTTTTAAGGGAGAGGGCATATGGCAACGACTTATGACGACGGCCTGCCGAAACATCATGGGGCAACGCAGAACGAAAAACTCGTCATCGCCGCATCCTCATTGGGGACGGTGTTCGAATGGTATGACTTCTATCTTTACGGCCTGCTGGCCACCTATATATCGGCACAATTTTTCTCCGGCGTAAACGAGACGACAGGGTTCATCTTCGCTCTCGCCGCCTTTGCCGCCGGTTTTGCGGTGCGGCCGTTCGGCGCGATCGTGTTCGGGCGGATCGGCGACATGGTCGGGCGCAAGAATACGTTTCTCGTCACCATGGGCATTATGGGCCTGTCGACCTTCGCGGTCGGCGTCCTGCCCAATTATGCCAGCATCGGCGTCGCCGCGCCGGTCATCCTGCTGGTCCTGCGTCTGGCGCAAGGCCTGGCGCTGGGTGGTGAATATGGCGGGGCGGCAACCTATGTCGCCGAACATGCGCCGGAGGGCAAACGCGGCCTCTATACCAGTTGGATCCAGACCACGGCGACCTTCGGGCTTTTCGCGGCGCTGCTGGTGGTCATTGGTTTCCGCTTTGCGCTGGGTGAGGAAGCCTTCGCCGCCTGGGGCTGGCGCCTGCCCTTCCTGATCTCGATCTTTCTGCTCGGCGTGTCGATGTGGATCCGCCTGCAGCTCAACGAAAGCCCCGTCTTCCAGAAGATGAAGGACGAAGGCACCACGTCGAAGGCACCGTTGACCGAAGCCTTCGGCAAATGGGGCAATCTGCGCTGGGTCATCATCGCGCTGCTGGGTGCGGTCATGGGTCAGGCGGTGGTCTGGTATGCCGGGCAATTTTATGCGCTGTTCTTCCTGGAAAAGACGCTGCGGGTGGATGGGGCTACGGCCAATATCCTGATCGCTATCGCGCTCGCATTGGCTACCCCCTTCTTCGTCTTCTTCGGCTGGCTGTCAGACAAGATCGGCCGCAAGCCAATCATCCTGGGCGGCTGTGCCCTCGCGGCGATGACCTACTTCCCGCTGTTCGGGGCGTTGACCAATGCGGCCAACCCGGCGCTGGCGGCGGCGCAGGCGTCGGCTCCGGTGACGATCGTCGCTTATAAGCCGGAATGCTCGTTCCAGTTCGATCCGGTCGGCAAGAATATGTTCGACACGTCGAGCTGCGACGTCGCCAAAACCTATATGGCCAAGACCGGCGTCAGCTATGACAATGTCGAAGCCGCAGCAGGCACGTCTGCGGTGGTCAGGATCGGCAGCGTCAGTCTGACCGCGCCCGATGCCGCCACGCTGGCGGGACCGGACAAGAAGGCGGCGATCGCGGCCTATCAGGCGCAGTTGCAGGCGGGGCTGGTCGATGCGGGCTATCCGGCCAAGGCGGACACCGCGAAGATCAACAAGGTCGCGGTCGTGGCGATCCTGTGGGCACTCGCGATGCTGGTGACGATGGTCTATGGGCCGATCGCCGCGATGCTGGTGGAACTCTTCCCCAGCCGCATCCGCTACACGTCGATGTCGCTGCCCTATCATATCGGCAATGGCTGGTTCGGCGGCTTCCTGCCAACGACGGCCTTCGCGATGGTCGCGGCGACCGGGAACATCTATTACGGCCTATGGTATCCGGTCGTGATCGCGGCGGCCACGGTGGTCATCGGCCTGCTGTTCCTGCCGGAGACGTTCAAGCGCAATATCGACGACTAGTACAGCGACCCGTACAATGGAATCAGGGGCGGCCACCAATAGGAGGCCGCCCTTATTTTATGTCGCGTACAATCTGCCCGACTAACGTCGAATGGCCTTTCCTACAGTTTTGCGGCATCATTATTTCCAACATGGGAGAGAAAAACATGTCGCAGGCCTATCTGGACGCACAGATGCGCAGTCAGGATGATCGCGAAAGCTATTGGCTGGACGCGGCGCAGGCGATCGATTGGCAGGTGCCGCCGGTGCGCGCCTGGACGCAGGGCGAAGGCTGGTTTGCGGGCGGCCTGATGAACACATGCCATAATGCGGTCGACCGCCATGTCGCGGCGGGGCGCGGCGACGACCTGGCGCTGATCTACGAAAGCCCGGTGACCGACACGCGCCTGACCTTCACCTTCGCCCAGTTGCAGGACGAAGTGGCGCGCACCGCAGGCATGATCGCGGACCAGGGCGTCGGCAAGGGCGACCGGGTCATTCTCTATATGCCGATGGTGCCGCAGGCGGTGATCGCGATGCTGGCCTGCGCCCGGATCGGCGCGATCCATTCGGTGGTGTTCGGCGGCTTCGCCGCGCCAGAACTTGCCAAGCGGATCGACGATGCGACGCCCACCCTGCTGATGACGGCATCCTGCGGGATCGAGGGCAGCAAGGTCATTCCCTACAAACCCCTGGTGGACAAGGCGCTGCAAATGGCGACCCACCGGATCGAGCGCGTCATCCTGCTGCAACGGCCGCAGGCGATCGCGCCGATGCAGGAGGGGCGCGACCTCGATTGGGCGGACACGCTGGCCCACGCGGAGCCGGTCGATTGCGTGCCCGTGGAGGCGACCCATCCGCTCTATATTCTCTATACGTCGGGAACGACCGGCACGCCCAAGGGGGTGGTGCGGCAGAATGGCGGCCATGCGGTGGCGATCGCCTGGAGCATGGCGCAAATCTACGGCATCCGTCCGGGCGAGGTTTTCTGGGCCGCGTCCGATGTCGGCTGGGTCGTGGGGCATAGCTATATCGCCTATGGGCCGTTGCTGGCGGGCGCGACGACATTGCTGTTCGAGGGCAAGCCGGTGGGCACGCCGGATGCGGGCACATTCTGGCGGACCATTGTCCGCAACGATGTCCGCATCTTCTTCACCGCGCCGACAGCGATCCGCGCGGTGCGCAAGGAAGACCCGGAGGGCGACTATATCCGCCAGATCGGCACGGGTAATTTGCGCGCGCTGTTCCTGGCGGGAGAGCGGGCCGACCCGGACACGATCCATTGGGCCGAAGCGCAACTCAACCTGCCGGTGATCGACCATTGGTGGCAGACGGAACTCGGCTGGCCTGCGCTCGCGACCTGCTTCGGCCTGGGCGATACGCGGCGCAAGGCGGGGAGCGCTGGCTTCCCGGTGCCGGGATACGGCTTTCGCATCGTGGACGATGGCGGCGTGGACGTCGCGCCGGGCGAAACGGGCAATGTGGTGATGACGCTGCCGCTGCCGCCGGGCTGCTATGCCGGGCTGTGGAACAATGAAGCGGGCTTCGCCAAGGCCTTTGCCGGTTTTCCCGGCCATTATGAGACGGGCGATGCGGGCCATGTCGATGCCGACGGCTTCGTCAACATCATGGGCCGCACCGACGACATCATCAATGTCGCGGGCCACCGCCTGTCCACGGGTCAGATGGAGCAGATCGTCGCCTGCCACCCTCTGGTGTCGGAATGCGCGGTGATCGGCGTAGACGATGCGTTGAAGGGCATGGTGCCGATGGCCTTCGTCGTCGCCCGGACGGGTGAGTGGGATGCGGCGGCGCTGGGGGCCGAGATCATCAAGGCGGTGCGCGACGAATTGGGGCCGGTGGCGGCGCTCAAGGACGTGCATATCGTCGGCGCCCTGCCCAAGACGCGGTCGGGCAAGATATTGCGCGCGGCTCTGCGTCAGGTCGCAGCGGGCGAGACGATCGCAATGCCCGCGACGATCGAAAGCCCGGCGGCGCTGGAAGCGATCATGGCGATTTTTGCTAAGGTGGAGTGAGGGGGACAGCGGCGGTCAGACCGCCTGCCCCGCCGCCCAGCCGCTGGCCCAGGCCCATTGGAAATTATAGCCGCCAAGCCAGCCGGTAACATCCACCGCTTCGCCAATGGCATAGAGGCCGGGCATTTTGGTCGCTTCCATCGTGCGGGACGAAAGGCCAGCGGTGGCGATGCCGCCGACGGTCACTTCGGCCTTGGCATAGCCCTCCGTCCCGGTCGGGGCGAAGGTCCAGTCGTGGAGGCGGGCGCTCAATTGCCGCAGCGCCTTGTCGGAGAGGTTGCCCATTTCGCCTTCAAGTCCGACCCGCTCAAGCAGCGCGTCAGCGAGTCGTTCGGTCAGCGCCTGCCCTACCACCTTGCGTAAGGAAGCGCGGGGGCGGTCCCGTTTCGCCTGGATGAGCCAGTCGGCATCGAGGTCGGGCAGGAAATCGACCTGGATGGGGATGCGGTGCTGCCAATAGCTGCTGATCTGAAGCATGGCCGGGCCGGACAGGCCGCGATGGGTGAAAAGCGCCGCCTCGCGAAAGCGGGTCTTGTTCCAGCGCACCTCGACGGGGGCGGAGACGCCCGACAGCGCCTGAAACAGAGCGTCTTCTTCGCCCAGCGTGAAGGGGACAAGCGCGGGGCGCGGCTGGACGATGGCGAGGCCGAACTGTCGCGCGATATCATAGGCAAAGCCGGTCGCGCCCATTTTGGGGATGGACGGCCCGCCGGTCGCGAGGACCAAGGCGGGGGCGTGATGCTCGACCCCGCCCAGCTTGACCCGATAGAGGCCCTCGCCATGGGTGACGTCGCTCACCGGCTGCGCCAGCGCCATGGTGACGCCGCCGATGGCGCACTCCTCTTCCAGCATCGCGACGATCTGCTTGGCGGAGCCGTCGCAGAATAATTGCCCCAGCGTCTTTTCATGCCAGGCGATGCCATAGCGGTCGATGAGCGCGATGAAATCCTGCGCGCTATACCGCCGCAGCGCCGATTTGGCGAAATGGGGGTTGGCGGACAGATAGCGGTCGGCAGCGGTGTGGATGTTGGTGAAATTGCAGCGGCCACCGCCGGAAATGAGGATTTTCTTGCCCGGCTGGTCGGCATGATCGACCAGCAGCACGCGCCTGCCCCGCTGGCCCGCTGTCGCCGCGCACATCATCCCCGCCGCGCCCGCGCCCAGGATGATCGCGTCCCAATCCGCCATTATCGACCCCGCTTGAGGCGCACCAGCGCCTCATCCAGCGCGGAAAGGAAGCGCGATCGGTCGGTTTTGCTGAAAGGCGGCGGCCCGCCAATCTGATCGCCGCCCGCGCGCAGATCCGCCATGATCGCGCGGGTCGCGATGGCCGCGCCGATGGAACTGTGGGTGAAGGGTTTGCCGTTGGACGAAATCACCACCGCCCCGGCTTTCAGGCAGCGATCAGCGAGCAGGATGTCGGCGGTGATGCACACGGTTTCCGCGTCTGCCCGCTCGGCGATCCAGTCATCGGCCGCATCGAAGCCATCGCTTACCACCACCCGGTCGAGCAGGTCGTGCGCTGGGATGCGGATCGGACTGTTGCTGACGATCGTCACCGGCACGGCATGGCGAAAGGCGACCTTGTAGATCTCCTCCTTCACGGGGCAGGCATCGGCATCGACCAGAATCTTCATTAGGGCGCGATAAGCCGCCGGGCGTGGCGAGACAATGGCCTGGGGCTGCATTGGCCGAAAAGGGCGGCCCCGACTTAATCCAAGACGTTGGGCAAATCCTCGAACCCCTTGCGGAGCGCGGCGCTCCAGCTTTGGGAGATCATGGCAAATTCCTCATTGTCGGCTTCGATGCGGGTGCGCACGCGAAAGTCATAGGCGTCGGTGGGAATGACGGCGAGGTCCAGCGGCATGCCGACCGAGAGGTTGGAGCGCAGGGTCGAGTCCATCGAGACCAGTACCGCCTTGGTCGCATCCTCCAGGCTGGTGTCACGGCCGATGATGCGGTCGAGAATGGGCTTGCCATATTTATGCTCGCCAATCTGGAAGAAGGGCGTGTCTTCGGTCGCTTCGATGAAATTGCCCGCCGAATAGACGAGGTAGAGGCGTGGCTTGCCGCCCTTGCGCTGGCCCGCGATCATGATCGAGGCGCTGGCGCCCGATCCGCCCATTTCGATGCTTTCGCGATAGCGGGTCTGCATCGCGCGCATGGCGTCGCCGACGATCTGGGCGACGCGATACATGGTGCTGCAATTGAGGATGGTTTCGATCTCTGGATCGAGCTTGGCGTCCTTGATCGCTTTGCTCAGCGTCGCCTTCACCCCTTGCGTGATCGACAGATTGCCCGAACAGAGCAGCGTGATCGCGCGTTCGCCCTCGACCAGATAGGTGAAGCTCTTACGAAAGCGGGCGATATTGTCCATGCCCGCATTGGTGCGGGTGTCGGACAGCATGACCAGCCCCTGGTCCACGCGCACCGCCACACAATAGGTCATTCCCCGCAGGCTCCCGAAATATCTGACTCAACCCTGTAGACCGGGCGGCGGACTATTTTGCTGTTGTTGCCGTTGCAACTGCCGTTCCTCGATCCCGTCATCCGCCTGCGCGATACGGACGTCCGCGTCAATCAGGATATCGCCCGCAACCATGATGGTGCCCCGGATCGGCGCGGCGTCATCGGCATCCAGGCCGCTCGCCACGCGCAGATAGCGTTCGGTGACGCAGACGCGGTTGGAGGGATCGAAGCCGACCCAGCCGAGGCCCGGCACCAGCGCTTCGGCCCAGCCATGGGTTTCGTGTAGCTCATTGCCTTCGCTGGTGAGCAGATAGCCCGACACATAGCGGGCGGGGATGCCAAGGACGCGCGCGCCCGCTATGAAGATCTGGGCATGATCCTGACATACGCCAGCGCCAAGCGTGAAGGCCTGCGCCGCGGTGGTGGCCGAAGTGGTGACGCCAGTGCGATAGGTGACTGCGTCGGTTACGGCGGCGGCGAGCGCGTGGAGGCGGGCGAGCGGTCCGTTGTCATCGGGCAGCGCCAGGGCCATGGCGGCGATGGCGTCCGACGCGCGGGTGAGCGGCGTGTCGCGCAGGAAATAGAGCGGGTTCACGCGGCTGATGGGACCGCCGACAATGCCATGGGTTTCGCGGGTTTCAACGAGGCCTTCAGCGACGATCACCGCTTGGCCCAGATGATCGTTGCGGACCCACAGCGCCTCCATCTCGCCATTGCCGTTGCGATGGAAGCCGGTGACCGGATCGTCATTGACGCTGACCTTCCAGTCCAGCACCGTCTGCGCGGGCGTGTCGACCGGCATCAGTTTCAGCCGCATCACCACCCGCCCCGCCGACGGATCATAGGAATAGACGGTCTGATGCCGGACCAGCAATTTCATCGCGAGCCCCCCTCCCCCGATCAGCCGAAATGATAGGTTTGGGCGATTTCGACGCCCAACTGGTTGGTCATCAACAGCCCCTGCTGAACTGTTTCATGCAGGCCGAAGCGGAAGATTTCGCCGCTGTCGAGTTGCTCCAGCGCGCTCACCATCTGCTCGATCGTGTCGTTGCACGGGCCGCGCTTGTCATGCCAGCCCGACAGGCGGTTCAGCCGATAGGCGAGCTGATCGTAGCAGAAGGCGACGCTGCGCGGGAACATGCGGTTGAGCATCAGGAAATCGGTGATCTGCCAGGGCGTGTACGTGCCGCCATAGACATGATGATAGGCGCGCGCGCCCGACAGCGCGTAAAGGACCGAAGTCCATTGATAATGATCACGATTGCCGCCGATCACTTCGGTTTCTGGCAGCAGGACATAATATTTGACGTCGAGGAGGCGCAGCGTCATCTGCGCGCGTTCGAGCGCCGAGCCGCAGCGCAGGAAGTCATGGCCTTCATTGCGCAACTGCCCCGAATGCGTCGCGCCGCGGAAGGTCATGACGCGGGTCTTGACCCAGTCGATGAGCGCCGGGAGCTGCTGGCGCGCCTCGCCGACATCATAGCTATCGAGCTTGCGCCAGCCATCGTTGAGCGCTTCCCACATATCCTGCGTCAACATGGTGCGGGCCGACTTGGCGTTGGCGCGCGCCTTGGCAAGGCAGGAGCGGATCGAGCTGCTATTGTCGAGGTCCAGCATCAGATAGGCGACGGCGTCGCTTTCGGTGACCTGCACGCCTTCGGGAAACTGGTCGCCGCAGCCCGCCGCGCGGACCACCGATCGCCATTCGTCGCGATGATGCGCGCCGGGCAGGATCGCCATGCGCTGGCCCATGGTGAGCAGGCGCGCGGTGGCTTCCGCCCGCTCCATGTAGCGCGCCATCCAGAAGAGATTTTCGGCGGTCCGGCTCAGCATTTGGTCATGCCCTCTTCTTCCGTCATTCCCGCGCAGGCGGGAACCCATCTCCCAAGCGTTCCGCATGGGGTGAGGCCCGGAGATGGATCCCCGCCTGCGCGGGGATGACGTGTGGGGTGAATGGACGGGATGGCCATCATCAATCCTGCAACACCCAGGTGTCCTTGACCCCGCCGCCCTGGCTGGAATTGACCACCAGCGACCCTTCGGTCAGGGCCACGCGGGTCAGGCCGCCGGGGACGAGGCGCAATTGCTTGCCGACCAGGCAATAGGGGCGAAAGTCGGCGTGGCGGCCGACGACGGCGGCGGGGCCGAGCGTCGGGACGGTCGAGAGGTCGAGCGTCGGCTGGGCGATGAATTCGGTGGGGTTGGCGCGGATGCGGTCGGCATAGGCGGCGACTTCATCCTTGGTCGATTTGGGGCCGATCAACATGCCGTATCCGCCCGATCCATGGACTTCCTTGGCCACCAGTTCGTGCAGATGTTCCAGCACATAGCCGCATTCGTCGGGCTTGCCGCATTGCCAGGTCTGGATATTGTCGAGGATCGGCTTTTCGCCGAGATAGAAGCGGATCATTTCCGGCACGTAGATATAGACCGCCTTGTCGTCGGCGATGCCCGATCCGGGCGCCGAAGCGAGCGTCACCCCGCCCTTGCGATAGACGTTGAAGATGCCGGGGACGCCGAGCAGACTGTCGGCGCGGAAGACGAGCGGGTCGAGATATTCGTCGTCGATACGGCGGTAGATCACGTCGACCGCCTTTGGCCCCAGCGTGGTCTTCATCCACACCCGGTCATTATCAACGAACAGGTCGGCGGGTTCGACCAGCTCGACGCCCATCAGGTCGGCGAGGAAACTATGTTCATAATAAGCGCTGTTGAGCGAGCCGGGGGTGAGGACGACCACGACCGGATCGCCCTTGCAGGCGGGCGGCGCGACTTCCTTGAGGCTTTTGAGCAGTTCGGCGGGATAGTCATCGACCGGCGCGACGATCCCGGCGGCGAACAGTTCGGGGAACATGCGCGTCATGATCTCCCGGTTTTCCAGCATGTAGGATACGCCCGACGGGGTGCGGCAATTATCCTCCAGCACTTCGAAACTGCCCGGCCCCGTGCGGACGATGTCGATGCCGACGATATGGCTGTAGACTTTGCCGGGCGGCGAAAAGTCCGCCATTTCGGCGAGATAGGCGCTGTTCTTGTAGATGATGTCGGCAGGCATGATGCCGGCCTTCACGATTTCGCCGCGATGATAGACATCATGCAGGAAAGCATTGAGCGCGCGGGCGCGCTGGCGGATGCCCTTGTCCAGCACGCGCCATTCCTGCGCGGTGAAGATGCGCGGCAACAGGTCGAAGGGGATCAGCCGCTCCGGGTCGCCGCCCTCGCCATAGACGGCGAAGGTGATGCCGATGCGGCGGAAGATCGCCTCTGCCTCATCCAGCCGACGGTTGAGCCCGGATATGCCCGTTCGTTCCACCCATTTCTGCACTTCGGCGTAACAGGCGCGTATCGAACCATCAGGCTCAAACATTTCGTGGAAGGGCAAGTGGACGTTCCTCCCTCGGCCAGGACGGCCGGTTGTGCGTCGCAACATTAGGACGTGGGGCAAAAGGGATTGCAACAGAAAAATGACACCGGCCCGGCGGATTTCATTATTCCTTGCGCCAGAGCGGGGATCGGGCAGAAGGCAGGACATGAACAGGATGATCGGCGGGCCGCTGGCCGCCATGCTGGCGCTGAGCGCTTGTGCCTCCACCGTGCGCGAACAGATATACCGCGCCGACGCCGCGCCGGTGCAGGTGGCGCAGTGGACGAGGACGGTGCCCAAGGCCCTGCCGGTGCGGAGCGAGGACGGCCTGGCGCTGACCGGCTATTATTGGCCGGGCGACCCGGCAGACCCCGACGTCATCCTCTTCTTCCACGGGCGGGGATCGCATCAGGGGATCGGCGCGCGCTATGCCGAACATCTGGCGGGCAAGGGCGACCATGTGGTCGTGGTGTCCTATCGCGGCTTTGGCGGCAATCCGGGCACGCCGACGCAAGCCGGGCTGGTGGCGGACGGGCGCAGCTTCGTGGCGGCGGCGCGCGATCTGGTCGGGCCGGATGCGCGGCTTTTCCTGGTCGGCCATTCGCTGGGCGGCGCGGTGGCGCTGCATGTCGCGGCGACTGTGAAGGTGGCGGGAGTTGTGACCCTCTCGACCTTCGACAAGCTGGAAGAATCGGCGCCCGGCGGGGTCGGCCTGCTGCTGCCCGACAAGTGGAATAATCTGGACGCGGTGACGAAGATCGGCGCGCCGTTGGTGATGATACAGGGGACCGCCGACGACCGGGTCGACATGGACCAAGCCGACGCGCTGTTCGCCGCTGCGCGTGCGCCTGTGGCCATGCTGACGGTGCCGGGCGCGGGCCATAATCCCGACATGACGCAGCTTGGCCCGATGGTCAGCGCAGCGATCGGCGCGATCGATTCGGACGCGATGGCGGGCTATCCGGTGGCGCTGCCAGCCGGTTGGCGTGTGCGGCGCAAATAATCGCAAAAAGCCCCGTTGACCGACCCGCCGCCGCTGCGTATAGCGCCGCCTCACCGCAGGGCCATGTTGCCTTGCGAGGCCCCAAGGGGCGGAGTAGCTCAGCTGGTTAGAGCAGCGGAATCATAATCCGCGTGTCGGGGGTTCAAGTCCCTCCTCCGCTACCAGTCAAGGGGTTTATCGTGTTGTTTTTACACGGTAAACCCCAGACCCCCGCAATAAAAAGCCACATTTGTTCCCACGTTGTGTTTGGGCTATGGTGGCACGGTTAGGAACGTGGTGGGACTTAAGTGCTGCCCAGTAACAAACGCAAATTGTCAAAATGCGCGCGCTAATGCAGTCACGCACTTCTACCTTAAAACTGCTATTTTATGCCCTTAAGCCAATCGAAATGCGGACCGATCATGTAGTTGGCGGTTTCGCATTTGCAGTCTGATGGAGGCAGAATTGCCACATCGTTGGCTTGCACCACCGTTCCGTCCACCCTTCCGCAAAACGGGCAATCTCGCGTTAGGGTGTCATATTTGAACCCTTCGAGGTGCTTCATGAGATCTTCGGGAACACCGTGAGAGTTTAACCGATGGAAACGGTTTTCCGTGAACATTGCTCTGAGAAGCGTCGTCTCATGAGCAGCAAGCGGACGAGCTTTGCCTTCCTCCGATAGGTCATCGAACGCTTGCCGCGACATAAAGGAATTCGTCCGCATTCCCGCTACCTTCTTTTCCGCTTTCGAAAGCTGCTCCCCCGCCTTCCGATACGCAGTGGCGATAGCGCGGGGGTGCTCAACCATTCCGTCCTGCATGAGCGCCACTATCGCCGGGACCGCCTCCGGCTTCAAATAGGCGAGCCGCGTCACCGCTTCTTCAGCAGCCATCGTCTTGATGTTGGCGGCTGTGAGGCCCACCCCGGCATCTGTCAGCTTGCTTTTGCGCTCCACTGTGATGTCCTTCTCACCAGCTCGGTAGCGTGTGATCGCTTCTTCACGCGCCTCTGTCGCTGCTTGTCGGACTTGGATGATTTGAGCCGGTGTTAGAGTAGCATCCTTACCGCACGCTTCACACTCGCGCTCTCGCTGAAGCTCATCGGCTGGCAAGTCGAACCGCGCACCGCAATCACAGGTAATGCCCACATATTGGAATGAAACCGATGGTTCGGGCGCGTCGGATACGTCTACGAGCGATTCTCGCTGCACTGGGGAAGCGGACGACACAATCGGCATTGCTGGTTCCATGGACGTTGGCCACTCAATCGGTGCCGGAGGCTCCGCGCGCTCGACTAGGGAAATGGTCGCCTTACCGACTTTCTTCCCTTCGTTGCTGCCACGGTGATCGTGATAGAGCCTTCCAATACGAAGCTCGGTTTCTGTGTTGGTGCCGACATGGACAGCATCAATCTTTGCGCGACGGAAGGTTGCCATCGCGGTTGCAAGCGCTTGCTGCGCGGTGCCAGTGACAATGTGTTCCGCATGGATGTTACCACTTTGGCGGAGGATGATCACCCGGTAAACGCCGTGGGCGAAAAGCGTGATCTTGCTCGGTAGCTGATCAAGGAGGAGCACCCGATCGTCGTTGGGATCATTAAGCCGCTTGTGACTTTCGCTCATTGCCCACCAGCTAATGAGCAGCATGCCAACTATCAGTGGCCCAAAAACGATCCATTCAATCGACTTGGCGTCCATCGATCCCCCCAAAGAATTCACCTGTCCCCGTCAGCGCAATGTGGCACATAGTTGCAAGGGGATGAAGGGCGACAAATGACGGCGTATAATTTGGGCAAGCTGGAGAAGATCGAGCTTCGCGATATCTGGTTGAGTGAGTCATCCGACTTCACCCCGTGGCTAGCGCGGGAAGAAAACCTTCTTACCCTCGGGGAAACGCTCGGGCTTGAACTTGAATTGGAGGCTCAAGAACGGGCGGTCGGGCCATTTCGTGCGGATATCCTGTGTAAGGATATAGGGACGAACGCATGGGTGCTGATCGAAAATCAGCTTGAGCGCACCGATCACACGCACCTAGGACAACTGCTCACCTACGCCTCAGGGCTTGAGGCCGTTACGATCGTGTGGATTGCTGCTCGGTTCACGGAGGAACACCGGTCTACGCTCGACTGGCTAAACCGAATCACAGACGAAACTTTTCGCTTCTTTGGGGTGGAGGTGGAACTTTGGCGGATTGGCGACTCGCCAGCCGCACCACGGTTCAACATTGTGTCGAAGCCTAACAATTGGTCAAAGATGGTGACGCAAGCCGCTCGCGCGATCGATGAGGCGGAACTTACCGGAACCAAGGCGCTGCAGATTGCCTATTGGGGGGCGCTTGGATCAACGCTTGTGGCGAAGGGTGGCGCGCTGGCGCGCGAGCGCAAGCCCCAGCCGCAATCTTGGATGAGCTACTCTATCGGACGGACAGGATTCAGCGTGAACGCTTCTATGGCGCGACCGAAGCGCCAAGTTCGTGCCGAGTTGTATATGTCGAATCCCAACGCCAAGGCATGGTTCCACCTTCTCCGCGCGCAGAAAGCGGCTATCGAGGCGGAACTGGGTTATCCTTTGGATTGGGAGGAATTGCCGGAGGGCAAAGACACCAGGATTTCTGTCGCCCTCAACAACACGGACCCAGAAGACCAAACCGATTGGTTCCGCCAGCACGAATGGATTGCCGCCCGCTTAGGCGAGTTCCACCGCGTGTTCGTCAGCCGGGTGAAGACACTTGATGCCAGTTCCTGGAGACCGGATACTGACGGACAAACTGCTTTCTAACGGGGCAAAACCAGCTGCGGTTGGAATCGATGTTCCCGAAATTTCAATCATGTTGAGGCGAACTTATCGTCGTCGTTCATACCACAGCGAGATTCCGAACATGCCAGCAATCGTCAATCCCATGGACGCGTTCAAGACATTCGAACCAGCCCTGAAAGCTGGTGAGTTGCAGGTGCAGCGGGGCACCGTCCATCCCGATCTTCTCATTCATATGGACATGCCAGCCGGCCAGATGAGGATCACCTATGCGCAGATGCGCGGCAACTCAGTGAGCGCTATCGCAATCATTATCCCCGCCGAACACGAGAAAGGGCTACCAGTCTTCCAAATCGGGTACGCCGTGCCACAGCATCTCCGGAAGCAGGGCATCGGTAAGGCAATCGCTACAGCGGCCATTGATGAATTTACTGTAGGGATGGCGCGGAACGGGGTCGTACATTTCTATCTTGAAGCCATTGTGGGCGTTAAGAATACCGGATCGCAGAAAGTAGCCGCTGCGGTAATTGGCGGCGAGACAAAGGAAATTTTCGACGAAAATTCGGGCGAGGCTGCTTTCCAGTATATAGTCGAGATCGGCAGTGGCATGAACCGCGTGCCATCTTGATAGCGACGGGGGCAATCGTCGAGTTTTGCGCCACCGATAAATTGTCATGGCAGGCAGTCCACGGTTTCGTCGAAATGGCTCCAACGTGGCTAGGGCTTTCCAATAACAATGGTGCATCGCACCGCCTTTTTAACTTTGGTGGAGACCTTGGCGCACGCTGCAATTACATCATCATTCTCCTGCCGCATATTAGCGGCATCAACAATCACCCGCCAGCCTTCGGGGTTACCGGCGCGCATGAGCCGGATACCGGCATCCCATAGAGATGGCTCGCCCAGCGTGCGACGGGCCACCCGTTCCGGCCAAAGCCAGCTTTGCGGGCCGATGCTGGCCGCCCAGCCGGGATAGATGAGCCACAGCAGCGAGATGGCCAGTGCCGCGCCGCCGCCGCAATAGAGCATGTGCCAGCGCTGCTCCTGTTTGGTGCGAGTGGTGCCGATCGCGCGCATCTGATCCACATGGGCTTGATGATGCAATTCCTGCGACTTCTTGATCGTAGCCCGGTCGGTCTCGCGTGCAGCGTGCGCGGCCTCGCCGATCCGCTCCGCCATGCTCTCCGGCGTCAACTGCATGGCGGGTGCGTCCATGATCTTCTGCGTGTATCCCGCCAGCGTCGCAAGATAGCCGTTCATCTTGGCAAGCGTCGGGCCGTAGTCGGGAAATTCGAGGCTCTGCTTCTCGACGGCGATATGCTCAAGCGCGCGGGCCATCACCGCCATGCGCCCGTCCAACCGCTCTTCCATAGCGGCGACGCGCTGCGAGAGATGCGCGAACGCCTCAGCGGCGGCATTGGGCCGGGGGCCCGGCTCCGGTTCGTTCAAAAGGCTTTGTTCGTCGTCCATGTCGTGTCTCCTTGGGGTTAGCGGCTCATGCCGCGACTGATGTCGCGTCCGTGATCGAAGGGGATGGAGGATGCGAGGTCATGGGAAAGGCTGCGGCCCGCCTGCTGGCCGATCTCAAGCCCAAGCTCGCGACTGCGCAGGCCCAGCACCGATTCAAGCTGGGCGTCGCGCTCAAGGCTTTTCGCCATGCCTGCCATTTGCTGCGCGGCACTTTTCGCGCCCCGGAAATTGCCGTCGCGCACAAGCTCAGCATGATGACGCTGCAACTGCTGCCACCCTTCCACGAACCGATCGGCACGCTGGAAGGGGTCCATGCGGATTTCGGTTTCCAATTGCATTGCCCGCACGGCGGCCTGGCCGCGCCCCTCGGCGGCCTCGCGGACAAGCTCCGGGTTGCTGCGGAACGCGCTATTGAGGTCGGACGAACCTTCGGGGCGGATTGCCTCCAAGGCATCCCGCGCTTTGTCCAGTGCCTCACGTTGGTGGGGCATGGCGTCTACGCCCTGTGCGCGTGTCTGCTGGATTGCGTTCAGCGCTTTGGCATAGCGCTCCACCGCGCCGCGCACGCCGCCAGCGCGCATCGGCTGCGCATCATATTCGGCTTGGTGCCGAACGGCTTGCTCTTGCGCGGGCGGCTCGGCCTTGGGCTGAAAGCCCGCAAATATGTCGCGTTCCTGCTGCGGTGGGATATTGGGCCGGAAGTTGTCGAATATCCCCCGCGCCTTCTCGACGATGGGCCTCACGATTTCCGCGATCCGCTCGCCAAAGCTAATGCCACGCCGCTCGGCATATTCCCTTGCGGGGTCGGCTTGTCTGTAATCGGTGGCCATGTCCTTGCCACGCTCGCGCGAAAGCGTGCGGACAAGCCGGGACTGATCGCGAAAATCGTCGCGGCCATAATGAAGCGCCATGCCGTCACGGTGGCGGGACATGGCGACATAAGCCCCGTGGCGATCCATCCCCGGCGTCGCCAGCACATGCGCCCTATCCACGGTCATGCCCTGCGCTTTGTGGATGGTGGCGGCATAGCCATGGTCGAGGTCGCGATAATCTTTGGTGTCGAACGAAACGACACGCCCGTCATCGGTGCGGACGGACATATGCTCCGTGCCTACCTTTTCGATGGTGCCCAGTGTGCCGTTCTTCACTTCGAGGCTACGCTCGTTGCGCAGGAACATGATGCGGTCGCCAGACGCGAACAGCCGGTCGCCACGCTCGGTTTTCACCTGGCGGTCTTCGCCCAATTCACCCGCATTGCGCATCGCCGCGCGTGCCGCCTCGTTGAGGTCGCGCACTTCGGCATTGGTGTGAGTGAGAATGATGCGGCTGGCGTCTGGATCGGCTTGCCGTTCGCGATCCCAGCGCTCGACAAGATCGCGCCGTGCATCCTCGCGCGTCTCAGCCTGATGCACCATGTACTTGTCGGCATAGGCGGCAATCGCCTCGCCGGTTCTGCCGGTCGCCAGATGCCGGGTGGCGTGCTGCTGCCATCCTTCATGTTGGCGGCGAACCTGCGTGAGCTCGACGCCGCCATGGCGCTCATGGATCGCGCGGAACGCCGCACCCGCCTCGATCGACTGCAACTGCTGCGGATCGCCGACAAGCACGACCTTCGCGCCAACATCGGCGGCATGGGACAGGACGCGCTCCATCTGGCGCGTGCCGACCATGCCCGCCTCGTCGATCACCAGCACATCGCGGGCACTGAGCAAATCGCGGCCCTGCGCCCAGCCATGCTCTATGCTGGCGATGGTGCGGGACGCGATGCCGGAGCCATTCTCCAGTCCCTCGGCGGCGATGCCCGCGAGCGCCGCACCGCGAACATTCAGCCCCGCGCTTTCCCATACGTCGCGCGCCACGCCCAGCATGGCGCTTTTGCCTGTCCCAGCATAACCCAGCACCAGTGACAATCCGCGCCCGCCCGTTATATGGCGCAACGCGGCTTCCTGCTCTGCTCCCAGGGCAAGGCCACTACTCTCGGCGGCGCGGCTGGCGTAGGTCGTCGCCGCCGAGAGACCATCGTTCCGGTCCATCGCCAGCCTGTCCGCCGCGCGGCTCATCCGCTGCTCGATCTCGATCATCTCGCGAGAAGTGAACCGCTCGTCGCCGCGCCCGTCCTTACCCAAGGCGATCAGGTCGGGCGAATTACGCACCGCGTGCATGGCGGCGTTGAACTGCTCCTGCCCGTCACTGTGCCGGTGAATGAACATCGCCATATCGCGGTTGGTGAATGTAGCCTGCTGGTGTGTGATGGCGTTAAGAGCAATGCCGGGATCGGCGATGATGCGTTCGCCATTCTCCCGCGCGATCTCGCGGTGCAATTCGGCGCGGTCGGCTTCCAGCCCCTGGGCGTCCATTCGGTGCGCAGGGCCGCCGATCTTGCTTTGCGGTTCAAGATCGATGCCCTGGTCGGCAAGGCTGCGGCGATCGATGCGCGCGTCAATGTCGAGTTCGGCAAGGCGGGCGTTGACGTGGGTCTCCCAGCGTTCGCGCCAACGCTCGACATTCTCATGATCGTTCCACTCGCGCACCTTCGCGCCGAAGCCAGCGGTGCCGTCCTCGCGCTGCACAACCTCCCGCATGGTGAGCATGACATGGGCGTGCGGCTTGGGCTGGCCGTCCGCGCCGATATCCCAATGCACATTGAGGTCGGCGATCATGCCGCGATCCACAAACTGCGCGGAAACGAAGTCGCGGGCCAGTTCGATGCCCTGCGCCTTGGTCATTTCACGCGGGATGGCAAACTCGACCTCGCGGGCAAGCTGGGCGTCCTTGCGTTTCTCGAATGCCTCGACATCATTCCAGAGGCGTTCGCGGTCGCGCCATTGTTCGGGCGCACCTTCGGGCAGCAAAATTTCGCTATGTTCGACGCCGGAGCGGGCGCGGAAATCTTGGGGCCGGTCGAGGCGCTCGTCGTGCAGGCGCTCGCCCGCACGGTAGGCGGCAGCCGATACGGCGGAACGGCCCGCCGCGCGACTGATGACCTGAACGGAGAAATGGAAGATCGCCATGACGATCATCCATCTACTATGCTCAAGCGCACGTCGGAACGACGTATAAGCGCGCCCTTCTCGAAAATTTCTCGGACGGGACTAGGCGGTGTCAGGCAGTCCCGGCGACTCTACTGCGCGGCGGACGGGTTCATCTTATCATCGCCGCATCGTCACTCAATGGAGACTATCGATGCGCAAGCCGCGTGATTTTGATTCGGAACTCAAAGCCCTGGCCGACAAGGCAAAGGCGCTCAAGGAACGGCGCGTGCGCCAGCTTGGCGAACTAGTGACAGCGACCGGGGCCGATGCGATCGACGTCGATATACTAGCCGGGGCGCTGCTTCATGCAGCCACGGTGAAGGACGCCGCGACCAAGGAGGGCTGGCGCAAGGCGGGCGCGGCGTTCTTTCTCGGCAAGGACGGCAAGCCTGCGGGCGGACCTTCTGGCCAGCAAAGCGGCACTCTCCCGCTCGACGGCGGCGCGGCATCGGCTTGAGGCACGAAAGGCGCGAACCGACATGCGGGATTGGCAGGTCAAGCGACGAGAGCGCACACGGCATTTGATCGAATTGGGCGGCCTCGTCATCAAGGCGGGGCTGGTCGATCTCACCGATGACGATCGCGCTGCGCTCTACGGCGCGTTCCTCACCATTGCAGACAGATTGCGCGGCGACGAACGCGCCAACGCGCTTGCCCTCTGGAAGCGCAAAGGCAAGCGGGCGTTTGAGGCGGAACAGGGCGGCGGTTAGCGCGAAACCGACAAGCGCACATTGCTGTCCGGTTCTGCCTGATACTCGACCATCGCCGCCTTTGGTGGGCTGCTCCTGTCGCAATAACGCACGGCGATGAAGTCTTCTTGGATCGCAGGGCACAGGCCGGAGCCATACAGAATGTCCGCGAGCGCGTCGAAGGTCGTCGCCTTGGCGCGATAGGCACCGGTCCACCGCACGGTCCAAATGTCTTCATTGGCCTTGACCCGGTATCCCGCCCTTTGCGCAACCTCCATGACCGCGCCCAGCACCGTGTCCGCGCGCACATCGAAGTCCAGCACGGCGGACAGGTCGGCGGGTTCGGAACGGACGATTTGCGCGGACTTTACCCGCCATAGCGTTGCCTCCGCGCCAGCCATGAAGAAGCAAAGGCAGACAATCGCCAAGGGCAGATGGTCAACCCAGCCCATGAACCTTTCGGAGCGCCAGAACCGGCGAACGGGACCGAGCGGATTCCATCGGCCCTGTAGCGGAGCGACACGTCGCCCGATCCGCCATGTCCGTTGCAGCATATTGGCGCGACGCACGGGCCGGGAAAGCGCTATCGCTGTCGTCGGCGCTGGCGGTGGTGGAAGCATCGGCGCTGGCAGGCTCGCGGCAAGCGAAGCCTGATGATCCGCGCAGACAAACGCTGCCCGTTCCTGCAATATCTTCACCTGCGCGAACGCCCATGCCAGTTCCTCGACCGAAATGCGGTATGATCGCCCATAGCGCGCTTCGACATAGGCGCGGCGTATGCAGCCGAACGCGCGCCGCTCGAACCGGCTGTCGCGCGGCCATGCCGAACGTAGGCACAGGTCCAGCGCTTCCGCCGCCTCGCGCAGTTCATCCAGCGCATGGGTGCGGGGAGCGTGCAGGCAGATCGACCACAAGACGGACAGATAGAAATGCTCGCACGCCTGATGCAACATCAGCGCCGCCATCTGCGCATCGCCCCGGTCGCGATAGAAATCCGCGCCAGCCAGAAATCCGGTTCCACGATTATGCCAACGGATGAACTCCGCCACACCCCGAATAGCCCGTTCTCTCGGTGGTAGGTGGCGCGGCTCTTTCAGCCGCAAGCCATCCATCTGGTAGAGCGCGATACCCTGCTCTGCGATGGTGACGAAATACGGGACGCCGTTCACAAGAGCGCCGTTGAACCGCTCAAGACTTTCAACGGCCAGCCGAACCGGACGGGTAATTTCGCCATGCTCCCATGCGCGACGAAGCCTATCACGCACCAGTCGCCAGTCGCGTTCGCTGCGTGCAAGACGAGAATAGTTGACGATCGCCAGCAGGCGGAACGCTTCCCCCGGCGCAACATCTTCCCAATCTTTTTCGGCATGGGGACCGTGCAGGATCAGCGTGAGAATGCGGCCCGCCCGGAAATGTTCGGAACATCGGCCTTTGGTTGTTTCCTCAAACGCGTCAAACAGGATCGTGGTGAGGTGGAGAAGCTCCTCCCGGATCGGCGCGGGCAGATGGTCGGCGTCGGTACGCAGCATCATGACCGCGCATCCTGTGGGCGACGCTGGCAACCTTTCGGGCGCGGGTGGCCGGTCACGTCATGGACGCGATCCACCAAGGCACGCACAAGGGGCGTGATCGTGGCAGGGATGAAGCCGCCCGTGCGGGGCCGGTCTTCCTCCCAATCATGATAATGATAGCCCCATTTCCAATAGGGCGAGAGAATAGCCGCCAGCCGCGCCATGTCAGGGCAATCATGACCAAAGCCGCACGCATTGGCGTAGGCCAGCGCCTTGGCGATGTCCTGCTTGATGTGGCTGGCGTTCCACGCATCGGCAAAGCCCATGTCCAGCAGATAGGCGCACAGGGCCTGCTGGGTCACGAAACCGGCCTGATGCAGCGCTTCCTTTGCATGTCGCGGCTCGATGAGGAAATCCGCTTCGAGAGTGGTCATCCACCGTTCCGCATTGTGATAGCGGAAGCGGCTCATGCTTCGCCCCTCTTTCGTCCGCTCCAGTGTCGCGGGTTCGTCTTCATGCCGCTGGTAGAGCGGTGCCAACGTCTTGGCCCAAGGCGAGGCGATGGCCGACGCCGTAACTGGTATGACGGTCAAACCGCGTAGCAAAGCGCGGCGCGATGTACCGATTTTCGAATCGTCAGACGGATGTTCACCTTTCGCCATTGCCTTGCCTCCATCGGCTACGTCCTTTCGCTTACATGTCGCAAAGGACTATCAGATATCGCTTATATAGCAAAAGGGCGACATTAATCAATAACCGATATCTCTTAATGAACTTGTGATTGAACAGGCGTCACCGTCGGTTACGAAACTTCCATGGGAAGACCGCCGCTCGGAGTGAAAACAACCGTTGTCCGTTTGCCGAATGGATTGGCGGAGCGCATTGACGATCTGATCGGCCCCAATCGGCGCGCCCAGTTCATCCGCAACCTTGTCGAAAAAGAAGTTGAGCGATTGGAGAGCGAGCGTGCCACAAAATTGGGCAGGCAGTCCTCAACCTGAAAGAAGGGTTCGGTTGTGGTTGTCGGGCAACTCGGTGATCCGGCGGCGATTCTCACGCATCCCGGCATTTGCCAATCCTTGTGACACAACGATTTGCAGGGTCACCGCAGATTTGTGTGGCTCGTGCTAGAAGTAATACGCTTGCCAACAGGCAGCAATGTGCCACCTATCGCCTTAAAGTGTTTAATTTTTATTTCGCGACTTCAGTCACTTGTTCAGCCGCAAGCGCCTTATCTGATGATTGGCACGAGGTTATATTTCTTTGATCAATACTAGATATTTGGCTTTATCTTACAAACTCGCAATTCTCTACGGCGCACTTTAACTTTTACTTTAAAACAGATATTAATAAACCGCAGCAAACGGGCTGATGCTGACGTACGTGCCTCGCAATAGAGCGGCACTGCCGATCTCATTAGCCGGTTGTTATCTCGAGCCTATCCTACAAGCATTCGCCTCTCCCGAAAACAGCGCAATACAAATTTGAAACTCGACGACTCAATTAAACGGTAGCTAAGTTAGGAAAGCGTGATAGCCTCATGCGCCTATTAACGGGGGCAAATCTTGACTGATCCAATTCGAGCGTTCCTATCCCATGCAACGAGCGACAAGGCGTTTGTGGAAAAAGTAGCGGAACAGCTAGGGCGCGCCGCAGTAGTATTCGACGCGTTCGAATTTGCAACTGGGGATGATCTTAAGCAGGCCATACTGTCAGGTTTGGATAAGGCCGAAATATTTGTACTGTTTGCAAGTCGAGCTGCTCTGTCAAGCCCAAGTTGGACAGCGCTGGCGGAACGCGCAGTGAACACGAGATCGTAAGTACTTGATTTTGCTAGGGTCGAGTTT
>NZ_JAZDXA010000043.1:0-42011 GCF_040170545.1 Sphingobium sp. MK2 | reverse complement strand
CGGCAGAAGGTGCCGATGTGCTGGTGCTGGTCACCGAATGGGACATTTTCCGCGCGCTCGACATGAAGCGCCTCGCCGCCGCGATGAACGGCAATGCGCTCGTCGATCTGCGCAACATCTACCCCCTCGCCGAAGTCACCGAGGCCGGGTTCACGCTCGCCAGGGTCGGTGGTGGCGCAACCCAGTGATCAGGGTTCTATGATCTGGCCATGGCAGGAAGGGCACGGCGATGACCGCTCCCTTCCCCGCTGGCATCACTGGATATTGGCAGCACTTCTGATCGGGGTCGCCATGCTCGTCGTACCGATCTTTGCCGCCTTCATCTGACCAGTCAGGCCTTGATCTTCCAGCCCCGGCGCAACAGCGCATAGCATAGCCCGCCGAAGATCAGGTTCAGCGTCAGCAGCACGATGCTGCCGACGACGATGTTGGTATCGGCCGCCGCGACGAAGCCATAGCGGAAGCCCGATATGATGTAGAAGAAGGGGTTGGCATGGCTGATCGCCTGGAAGAAAGACGGCAGGCGATCAATCGAGTAGAAGGTGCCTGAGAGCAGCGCCAGCGGGCCGATCACGAAATTGGTGACCGCCGCGCCATGATCGAACTTTTCCGCCCATATTGAGGTCAGCACGCCCAGAAAAGCGATGAAACTGGTGCCCAGCAAGCCGAACCAGACCACCGCCCACGGATGGGCCGGGGTCACATGGACGCCGGGCCACAGCGCCATCGCCCCCCACAAGGCGCAGCCCACGAACACCGCGCGCGTGACGGACGATCCAGCCAGCGCGAACAGCAATTCGCCCACGGAAATGGGTGGCATCAGATAATCGACGAGGGTGCCCTGCACCTTGCCCACCATCAGCGCGAAACTGGCATTGGCGAAACAGGCGTTGATCATGCCCATGACGATGAGGCCCGGCGCGATGAAATCAGCAAAGGGCACCGCTTCGCCGCGGAGCGACACGGTCCGGCCGCTGCCGCCAAGCGCAACGATGAAGATGATGAGGAACATCAGGGTTGTTATGGCCGGTGCCCATACCGTCTGGAGTTGCACCTTCATGAAGCGGCGCACTTCCTTGCGATAGAGCGCCCAGGTTCCCGCCCAGTTGATGTTGCGAATCATAGCGACGCCAGGCTCTGCGAAGGGCGTCGCAACCGGGGTGACGGGGGCAATTTTGGACTGGTCGTTCATGATGGGATCGACTATCGGCTGGTGTGTTGTGCTGCAAGCGCGCCGTTCAAGGATTTGAACCTCGCCCGCTCGTTCCCATATAGGGAAGCATATTGGAATTTGTGAGGAGTTTTTCATTGTCCTGGACCGACGAGCGTATCGACCAGCTCAAGGGGATGTGGGAGCGCGGCCTGACCGCCAGCCAGATCGCCGAAGAATTGGGCGGCGTCAGCCGCAATGCGGTGATTGGCAAGGCCCATCGCTTGGGCCTGCAATCGCGCCCGTCCCCCGTGAAGGCGAATGACGCGCCGAAGAAGGCTGCCGCTGCCCGCAAACCCGTGGCCGCTGTCGAAGCCGAAGCGCCCGCAGCGCGCCCCGCGCCCGCGCCGGTCGCTGCTGCAGCGCCTGTACCGCCACGGGCCGCCGCGCCCAGCCCATCGCAGGTTGCTACGCCACCCAAGGTCGACCCTGTCGCCAATGATGCGCCAACACCGCCGCCCCAGCCCCGCATTGTTTCCGTCGGTCCCGGCGGATTCCTGCGTCAGGGGCCGGGCGATCAGCAGGCGCCGATCCCGCCTGCGCCGCCGCGTCGCCTCGTCCCGGCCAAGCCCAGTGCCGAAATTGCCGACAAGACGTCGCTACTCGACCTGACCGAGCGGATCTGCAAGTGGCCGATGGGCCATCCGGGCGAGCCGGACTTTCATTTTTGTGGAGAGGCGGTCAATCCGGGCTTCCCCTATTGCGTCGAACATTGTGGCCGCGCCTATCAGGCGCAACTACCGCGCGGCACGCGCCGGCCTCCGCCGCCTTTGCCATTTGGCGGCCCCCGCGTCCGCTAGAGCCGGATGACTTGAGGTTCACCCCTTTTCGTCATTGCGAGTGCAGCGAAGCAATCCATTGTGGTGCCGGTGGATTGCTTCGCTGCGCTCGCAATGACGATTCGACTTCGAGTCATCCGGCTTTAAGCTATAAAAAAGGCCGCCCCGAAAGGCGGCCTTTTTACTGTCCGATAGAAATGGGCGGAGGCGAAAGCCCCCGCCCTTTTTCCATCAGAATCGGAAGCTGGTCGTAACCATGACGCTTTGCGTATCGAACTTGTCGCCACGGTTCATGCTTGCGCCGCCCGATGGCGTGAGACGGAACGGGTTGCTCGCAGGCGCACTGCCTGCACCGACATCGACGCGATAATCGTCGACATTATAGCGGGTCCAAAGATAGCGGGCGCCGATCGAGAAATTATCAGACACCTTGGCTTCGATGCCGCCGCCCATGGTGTAACCCCATGCGTCTTCCTTGGCATTCACTTCCGTGAAGCTGTTGGCCGCATTGTTGGTGGCAAAGCTGTTCTTCACCTTGGCATAGGCCAGACCGCCCGTGATGTAGGGCATGATGCCGCCGGGCGTGGTGTAACCCAGGCGCGCGCGCAGGTTACCGTTCCAATCAATCCGACGGGTCATTTCGTAAAATGCCGGGGTCGTCGAATATTCAGTCACGCTATCACTGATGTAAGCCTTGCCTGCTTCGGCGACCACACCAGCGACAATGCTGCCGAACTGGCGGTCGTAACCGACATGTCCCATCCAACCGATCGCATCCTTGTCGCCCTTACAACCAAGGTCAGGGGTCGTGCCGCGCCGCGAACCGCCGCAGGTGCCCGGCGAAAAGGCGTTGGCACCCGTTCCGGTCCTGATGACGTCATTATATTCGCCGTCGCCGTTGGCGTCGAACCGGATATGTTCTTCGCCGTCGCCCTTCTGCCAGTTATAGCCGAACGAACCGCCAACATAGGGGCCGGTCCAATCGACCGCGCCGCTGTCCTGCGCCATCACAGGGGTAGCCAGCACAAATGCCAGCGTGGCACCGAGCGGTGCAAAATGGCTCAACTTCATGTAAATTTCTCCTCGCCTGGGGGCATCAATAACCCTCTTGCACGGCGCTAACGGTTTGAATGCGGGGTTTGTTTCACGTTTCATCGTAAGTTTTTGTTGCTGTGCCGCATATGTCACAATGCTTGCGCGCCACGCCTGCCCGCCTATAGCTAGTGTATGTCCGAAGACCTGTTCGCTGCCGCACCATCGACCGCTCCGCAATATGATGCTTCCGCCATCGAGGTGCTGGAGGGGCTGGAGCCGGTGCGCCGCCGCCCCGGCATGTATATTGGCGGAACGGATGAGCGGGCACTGCACCATCTCGCGTCCGAAGTGCTCGACAACAGCATGGACGAGGCTGTGGCGGGCCATGCCACCCGGATCGAGATTACGCTGGAACCCGGCAACCGGTTGACCATCACCGACAATGGCCGCGGCATTCCGGTCGATCCGCATCCCAAATTTCCCGGCAAGTCGGCGCTGGAAGTGATCATGACCACGCTCCATTCGGGCGGCAAATTCACGGACAAGGCTTATGCCACGTCGGGCGGCCTGCATGGCGTGGGGATCAGCGTGGTCAACGCGCTGTCGAGCAACACTGTGGTCGAGGTTGCGCGGAACAAGGAACTGTTCCGCCAAAGCTTCTCCCAAGGGCTGCCCGTCACTGCGCTGGAAAAGGTCGGCGGCGCGCCCAACCGGCGCGGCACGTCGGTCAGTTTCACCCCTGACACTGAAATTTTCGGCGAACAGAAGTTCAAGCCCGCGCGCCTGCATCGGCTGGCTCGGTCAAAGGCCTATCTGTTTGCAGGCGTCGAAATCCGCTGGAAATGCGCGCCGGAGCTAGTCAGCGACGATACCCCGACCGAAGCTGTCTTTCAGTTCCCCGGTGGCCTTGCCGATCATCTCAAGGAACAGGTCGGCGACCGCGAATGCGCGACCAGCGTGTTTTTCGCAGGCAATCAGGATTTTCCCGATGCCGCAGGGCGGGTCGAATGGGCCGTGGCCTGGCCGCTCTGGTCGGATGGCAGCTATAGCTGGTATTGCAACACCATCCCGACGCCCGATGGCGGCACGCATGAAGCCGGGATGCGCGCTGCGCTGGTCAAGGGCATTCGCGCCTTTGCCGACCTGGTGGGGCAGAAGAAAGCGAAGGACATCACCGCCGATGACATCATGACGTCATCGGAAATCATGCTGTCGGTATTCATCCGCGAGCCGCAGTTCCAGAGCCAGACCAAGGATCGACTGACATCGCCGGAGGCCGCGCGTCTGGTGGAAAATGCCGTGCGCGATCATTTCGACCATTATCTGACCGACCATATGGACCGGGGCAAGGCGCTGCTGGCCTATGTGCTCGACCGCATGGACGAGCGTTTGAAGCGCAAGCAGGAGAAGGAGGTCAAGCGCAAGACCGCGACCAATTCGCGCAAGCTGCGCCTGCCCGGCAAGCTGACGGACTGTTCCAACGATGATCCCGAAGGCGCTGAGATTTTTCTGGTCGAAGGCGATTCGGCGGGCGGTTCCGCCAAGCAGGCACGCGACCGCAAGACGCAGGCGATCCTGCCCCTGCGCGGCAAGATATTGAACGTCGCATCGGCCAATAATGCGAAGATCCTGGCCAATCAGGAAATTGCCGACATGATCCTGGCGCTGGGCTGTGGCACGCGCAAGGACTGCAATCCCGACCATCTGCGCTATGAGCGTATCGTCATCATGACCGACGCCGATGTCGATGGCGCGCATATCGCGACGCTGCTGATGACCTTCTTCTTTCAGGAAATGCCCGAACTGGTGCGGCGCGGCCATCTCTACCTCGCCCAGCCACCGCTCTATCGCCTCGTCGCGGGTGGCAAGAGCGCCTATGCCAAGGATGACGCCCATCGCGATGCGCTGATGCAGACCAAGGAATTCAAGGGCAAGAAGGTCGATGTCAGCCGCTTCAAGGGGCTGGGCGAGATGAACCCGATGCAGTTGCGCGAGACCACAATGGACCCCAAGACGCGGATGCTGATCCGCATCACCCTGCCCGCCGATGTCGAAGAGCGTGCGGGCGTGCGTGACCTGGTCGATCGCCTGATGGGGACCAATCCGGCGCATCGCTTTGCGTTCATTCAGGAGAATGCGGCCGCGGTGGATGAAGAAGCGATCGATGCCTGAGGCGCAGGAAATCCATCTCAACATCCTCCCGCTCTTCACTTGGAGGATGGCCCCCACCCCCAACCCCTCCCCTGAAGGGGAGTGGCTTTGTCGGGGCGCATAGCCATGGTGGCGCGGGTTCTTGCAACGCTCTTGCTGCTGTTGCGTGTAGCCCTCCCCGCCTCCGCAGCCCCTAATCCAAGCTATCAAGCCCGCGCCGAGCAACTGCTCCGACTCCTCACTGCACCCGGTGACGAGCCCGCCTATTTTTCCTCACTCTTCCTTGACTCCGTCCCCGTAGATCGCTGGCGCGCCGTTGCTGCTGATTTGCGCGCGCAGCATGGCAAGCCGCTTACGCTGGGGGCCGTCCGGCAAGACAGCGCTACCGCTGGGCAAGTCGAAATCCGTTACGAGCGGGCTACGGTCGGCTTCACGCTGGTCGTCGCGCCCCAGCCGCCGGGCCGCGTCGTGGGTCTGCGCATCGTGGGTGCGCGAACGGCTAATGACAGCATGGCCAAGGTCTTGGCGGAGATCGCCGCGCTGCCCGGCGTGACCAGCTTCGCGGTGGCGACATTGGGTAACGGTCCGCCCCAGCTACAAGCGGCGCATCGCGCCGATGCCGCGATGGCCATCGGTTCCAGCTTCAAGCTGACCATCCTTTCCGAACTGGCGCGCGCGGTAGAAGCCGGCGAGCGGCGATGGAGTGATGTCATTCCGCTCGGCCCGAAAAGCTTTTCGGGTCGTCTGCTGCACTGGCCAGACCGCGCGCCGATGACGCTGCATAGCCTTGCCACCGCGATGATCGCCGAAAGCGATAATAGCGCCACCGATACGCTGCTGCTGGCGCTGGGCCGCGACAAGGTGGATGCGATGCTTGCGACGACCGGGCATGCCAACCCGGATCGGACATTGCCCCTGCTCACCACCGCCGAAGCCTTTGCGCTCAAAATGCCCGCCAATGCCGACCTGCGGCGGCTCTATGTAACGGCACCCCCCGACTCGCGCCGGGCGCTGCTGCGCGATGCGGCGTCCCGCCTGACCGCCGACAAGGTGGATGTCGGTAGTGTCGCCGAAACCCCGACCGCGATCGGAGATATTGAATGGTTCGCCAGTGCGACCGACATGATCGCGCAACTCGACTGGTTGCGCATCCATGGCGGCGACGCATTGCCGATCATGGCGATTGAACCCGGCGTCGCCCCTGCCGATGCGCGGCGCTGGGCCTATCTTGGCTATAAGGGGGGTAGCGAACCCGGCGTGATGGCCATGAACTTTCTTGCACGACGCAGTGATGGGCAATGGCGCGCAATCAGTGCGAGTTGGAACAATCCCGCCGCCCGCCTGGACGAAGCACGGTTCGTAGCGTTGATGACCCGCGCGCTCAACTTGATGGCCGAATAAGCGTCAGCCTGTGGTCAGGTCAACAGCGCCTCGACCAGCGCCTTGACCTTCTTCTGTCGCCATTGCGGCAAGGGCGCGATCAGCCAGTAGCTGAGCAAACTCGGCATCGCCTCCCCGACCTGCCGCACCCGGCCGGCAGCCAGATCGGCCTGCACCAGCAGCAACGGCACCCGCGCCCGGCCAAAGCCATTGGCCGCCGCCTCGATCGCCAGCCCGCCATCGGCGACACGGATGATCGCGGGCTTGTCCCCCGCCGGGCAACCGGGCCAGTCGATCCGCTGTTCCGGCCCGCCTTGGGCCGCTTCCACCGTGACGAACGCCGCCTCGCCCAGCTTCACCCCTTCATGCTCGCCCGCCGCATCGGTCAGGCGCAGCGCAAGGTCGAGATTGGCTTCGGTAAAGTCGAGCGCCTCGTCCGCTGCGATCAATTGGAACGTGAGATCCGGCTGGTGCGCGGCATAGGCGGCCAGGCGCGGCTGGAGCCATTTGGCGGTGATGTCGCGCGGCGCGGCGATGGTTAGTGCGCTGCTCGCCTGGCCCGCCTGCATCGCCCGCACGGCATCCTCAAACTCCAAGAAACCGGCGCGCAGGGCATCGAGGCCCGCTTCGGTTTCGGGCGTCAGTTCCAATCCCTTGGGCGTGCGGCGGAACAGCACCACGCCCAGCAAGTCCTCCAGCGCGCGAATTTGCTGACCGACCGCCGCAGGCGTCACGGCCAGTTCGTCCGCCGCGCGCGTGAACGACAAATGCCGAGCGGCTGCATCCAGCACGCGCAGGCCGTTGAGCGGCAAATGCGTCCGCTTCATTCGGCCACCGCAGGCGCAATCAGCGCGAAATGGGGGATGGCGACCTCGAACGTCTCGCCGCTGACACCGATCATGCGGTAACTGCCCTTCATCGACCCGGTCGGGGTGTTGAGCGGGCAGCCGGAGACATAGTCATAGCTTTTGCCCGGCTGCACCACCGGTTGTTCGCCGACCACGCCGTCGCCATCGACCCGATGCTGGGCACCGCGCCCGTCGGTGATGACCCAATGCCGGGTCAGCAACTGGACCGGCTGAGTCCCCTGATTTTCGATGCGGATATGATAGGCCCAGAACCAGCGGCCCCGGTCCGGCTCCGACTGTTCGGGCAGGAAGGAAACGGCGACATGGACGATGACGTCCTGCGTCTTGGCGTGGAAGGGGAAAAGCGCGTTCACGGCCTTACGAATGCGCCCTTACCCCCTTGCCCGTCAACGCCCGATCGTCCGCAATGCCTGATCCAGATCGGCGATCACATCGTCTGCATCCTCCAGCCCGACATTGAGCCGCAGCATGTCTTCAGTGATCCCGACTTCCAGCCGCGCAGCCTCTGCCATGCCATAATGGGTGGTCGAGGCAGGATGCGTCATCAGCGAGCGCGAATCGCCGATATTGTTGCTGATATCGACCAGTTGCAGCCCGTTGAGCAGCCCATGCGCCTCGGCACGGCCACCGCCGACATAGAGCGAGAAGATTGGCCCGGCCATGTCCATCTGGCGCATCGCCAGCGCATGTTGCGGGTGGCTCTCCAACCCCGGATACAGCACCTTGGCGACGCGGCTTTCGAGGAATGTAGCGACCTTGAGTGCATTTTCGCTCTGCCGCCTGATCCGCAGGTCCAGCGTCTCCAGCCCCTTGAGCACGACCCAGGCGTTGAAAGCGCTGAGCGTCGGCCCGGTGTTGCGGTGGAAGGGCAGCAACGTATTGGTGATCCATTCCCGCGTGCCGCAGATCGCGCCGGCCAGCACCCGGCCTTGCCCGTCCATCATCTTGGTCGCGCTATAGGCCACGACATCCGCACCAAATTCCATCGGCCGCTGCAGCGCAGGGGTAGCGAAGGCATTGTCGACGATGCTGGTGATACCATGCGCCTTGGCAATGGCGCAGATCGCCGCCATGTCGGCGACGTCCATCGTCGGGTTGGCAGGGGTTTCGAAGAAAAAGACCTTGGTATTGGGCCGGATCGCCGCTTCCCATGCGCCATTGTCGGTGGCGTCGACCGTGGTCGTTTCGATGCCGAATTTGGGCAGCAACGTATCGGTCAACCAACGGCAGGAGCCGAACAACGCCTTGCCCGCGACGACATGGTCGCCCGCCGACAACTGGCACAGCAACGCTGCCGTCATCGCCGCCATGCCGGTCGCGGTAGCGCGGCAGGCCTCGGCGCCTTCCAGCAATGCGATACGCTGTTCCAGCATCTCAACGGTGGGGTTTTGCAGGCGGCTATAGGTCATGCCTTGCTGCTCACCGGCAAAGCGCGCGGCGGCATCCTCCGCCCGGTCATAGCAATAGCCGCTGCTCAGGAAGAGCGCTTCGGACGTTTCGCCATATTCGGTGCGCGCCGTGCCGCCCCGCACCGCGATCGTCGCGGGCTTCCAATGCTTGGTGATTTCAGGGTCTTGCCCGCTTTTCCGCTTCATCGTCTGTTCCTCAGTCCAGCGCCGCCAGCACCGCGTCACCCATTTGCACCGTCGTCATCGTGCCACCCAGATCGGGGCTGCGCGCGCCGTTTGCCAGCGCCTTGGCAACGGCCCGTTCGATCCGGTCGGCCTGATCGGCCATCCCCAGCGAATAGCGCAGCAGCATCGCCGCCGACAGCACCGTCGCGAGCGGATTGGCCTTGCCGGTGCCCGCAATGTCAGGGGCAGAGCCGTGGATCGGCTCGTAGAGTCCCTGGCCGCTGCCGTTGAGCGTCGCCGATGCCAGCATGCCGATGGAGCCGACGCACATGCTCGCCTGATCCGACAAAATGTCGCCGAACAGGTTGCCGGTGACGATGACGTCGAACTGGCCGGGGTTGCGGACCAGCTGCATCGCGGCATTGTCCACATACATGTGGCTCAATGCGACGTCGGGATAGTCGGCCGACACTTCGATTACCACGTCGCGCCAGAGCTGGCTGGTTTCCAGCACATTGGCCTTGTCCACCGAACAAAGCTTGCCGCGCCGGGCGCGGGCGGCCTGGAAACCGGCATGGGCGATGCGGCGCACCTCGCCCTCATTATAGGACATGACGTCATAGCCCTCGCGCTGGCCATCGGCGGTGGTGCGGAAGCCCTTTTCGCCGAAATAGACGTCGCCATTGGTTTCGCGCACGATCAGCAGGTCGATCGCGCCTGCGACTTCGGGCTTGAGCGCGGATTCGCCCGCCAGTTCGGGGAAAACCTTGGCCGGGCGGAGGTTGGAGAAGAGGCCCAGTTCCTTGCGCAGGCCCAAAATCGCCTGTTCGGGGCGCAGATGGCGTTCGAGGGCATCGCAATCGGGATCGCCGACTGCGCCAAAAAGGATAGCGTCGGCCCGTTTGGCGATCTCCAGCGTTTCAGGCGGCAGCGGATGACCGACCGCCTTGTAAGCGGCACCGCCGACCAACCCATGCTCATAGGTGAGGCCGTCAATCGCCAGCGCATCCAGCACCCGCTTCGCCTGATCGACGATTTCGGGGCCGATGCCATCTCCGGGGAACAGGGCGATCAACATGGGAAGCTCCTTACCAAATAGGTCGCTTGCCCCTTATGGAAGCAGGGACAGTCAGGCAACCGCCCTTTTCAGGCGATCGACCAGCCTTTCGCGAGCGGCCAGCACATCGATGCGCCGATCGGTCAGGACCGAACGCGCCAGAAAGAAGCCGGTCAGGGCAAAGCCATCCATGATGTCGGCCCATTCGCCGGTTCCGCCCGCGAGCAGGAAGGGCGGCAACGGCAGGAGGAGATGCTCATAGCCGACCGCACCCGCACGGCTGACCGCCGCCGCGCTGCGCGGGCTGACATAGGCAAGATCGTCGGCATCACCCAAGGCAGCGCATCGGCTGAGATCAAGGCCAAAGCCGAGTTCCGCCAATAGCAGCAATTCGTAGCGCACCAAGGCGACCGCCCAGCCGCGCGCCGCCGGTGCCGCCTCGATGGCACCCAAGACGCCGTCGAGCGCGCGATATAGCGCAGGATGGGGCGTACCTTCGGATAGGGCCGCAGCGGTGAGCGCGCAGCTCCAGTCGATGGCGGCGGCAGGTAGAGGTTCGGCATGGAGGGGCGCGCGGCTGTGCGCCATTTCGACCGTCAGCCCGGCGAGTTGGTCCTCGGTCCGGGCGCGGAATGTCGCCATGACGCTGTTGCCCGGTAATAGCACGGGGCGCATCAGGCGGGATCGTCCACCGCGCACATAGCCTGCAACCAGACCATGGTCTGGGGTCAGCAGGCGGGCGATGGCCCCATGTTCGCCATGGGGACGCAAGGCGCAGACGAGAGCGGGGGTGACGAGCGTTGGCACCAATCGGCCCTAGCTACGCATCCGCCCGCTATCCTGTCGGCTTACTTGGTCGAATATTGGCCCGGTTCGGCCTTGAAATTATCACGCGCATAGGCGCGGGCAGCCGAGGCCGACTTGAAAATTTCGTCCTGCATCGTCGCGGTGACGATCGGATAGCCCTGCGAATTGAAGCGGGTGTCGCGGACGGTCAGGCGGAATGCGCCTTCTTCATTCTTGCTGATCAAAAATGGTTTGAGGGTTTCCCTGCTCATAATGTGCCTTTCAGTAGAGAGTAACGATAGAAAGCCGGGCACCGCAAACGCGGTGCCCGGCACAGTGTCAGTCGACCATATCGGCCACGATTTTCTTCAATTCGCGATTGCTCAACAGGCCGGTCAACGGCGATGCGACGCGGTGGGTCGGCGAAAGGCGATCAAGCCCATGAGCAAGTGCGGAACGGGTAGAGGAAGGAAAAATAATAGTCATCGAATCCTGGACGGCCTTTGCCGCCATAAAATGAACATGCGGCGTGCAATAACGAACGCATGGCTAGAGTGTCGCCGGAGCGACCCATGAACTGAAGAGAAGCGAAGGCTTCGAGACAGACCCCGTCCACGCACAATAAGGGCCGGAGGAGGAAACATAGATCGTCTTCAAAGGACGTCAGCCCATTGCATGTAGCATAATGTACGAGAATTGCAACTGGCTGGCCTTTGCCGCCTCAGCCGTGAAAATAGTCATAGACCTGCTGCGCTACCGCCGTTGAGACGCCGGGCGCGCGCGCCAGATCTTCCAGCGCGGCGTCACGGACAGCGCGGGCGGTGCCGAAATGCATCAGCAGCGCCTTCTTGCGGGCCGGGCCGATACCTGGCACTTCATCGAGCGAACTGACGGTGATCGCCTTGCTCCGCTTGGCCCGGTGCGCGCCGATGGCGAAGCGATGCGCCTCATCACGTAGCCGCTGCAGGTAGAAGAGGACGGGATGGTTGATCGGGAAGGTGACTTCGCGACCGTCCATCAAGTGGAACACCTCGCGGCCATCGCGGCCATGATGCGGCCCTTTGGCCACGCCGATCATGGTGACGTCCTCAATGCCCATTTCCTCCAGCATCGTGCGCGCGGCCGATAGCTGGCCCTTGCCGCCGTCGATCAGGACGAGATCGGGCCATTCGCCGCTGTCGCGATCCGGGTCTTCGCGCTGGGCACGGCCGAAGCGCCGTTCGAACATGTCGCGCATCATCGCGAAATCATCGTTCGAGATGACGGGGTCTTTCATGTTGAACTTGCGATAGGCATTTTTGCGGAAGCCTTCCGGCCCCGCGACGACCATCGCCCCCAGTGCGTGGGCACCCTGAATGTGGCTGTTATCGTAGATTTCGATACGGTCGGGTATGCCCTCCAGCCCGAAGGCCTCGACCATATCGTCCAGCACTTTGCCCTGGCTGGTGGTTTCGGCGAGGCGACGGTCGAGCGCCTCGACCGCGTTGCGCTGCGCCTGTTTGATCAGGCGGGTGCGGTCGCCGCGTTGGGGCACTTCGATGCGGACCTTGCTGCCGATGCGTTCGGTCAGCGCCTGGGCGATCAGGTCGCACTCGGCGGGCGCGCGATCGGTCAGCACCAGCTTGGGTGGCGGCACTTCCTCGTAAAATTGCGCCATGAAACTGGCGAGCACTTCATCTTCGGCGACGTCGGCGGTGTGGACCGGGAAGAAGCTGCGATGGCCCCAATTCTGGCCGCCGCGAATGAAGAAGGCCTGGATACACATCGCCCCGCCCTTTGCCGCCAGCGCGAAAATGTCGGCGTCACCCAGCCCCTCGGCATTGATCGCCTGGCTCCCCTGAATGAAAGTCAGTGCCTTGAGACGGTCGCGAATGACGGCGGCCTGTTCAAAGTCCATCGCGTCGGACGCCGCCTGCATCGCGGTTCCGAGCTTCTTCTGGACGGCGGTGGACTTGCCACCCAAGAAGTCCTGCGCATCGCGGACCAGTTCGGCATAGCCGTCCGGGTCGATCCGATCGACGCAGGGGGCCGAGCAGCGCTTGATTTGATAGAGCAGACAGGGCCGCGAGCGGTTGGCGAAGAAGCTGTCGGTGCAGGAGCGGAGCAGGAACAGTTTTTGCAGCGCATTGATCGTGCGCGTGACTGACCCTGCGCTGGCGAAGGGACCATAATAGCGCCCCTGCGCCTTGCGCGCGCCGCGATGCTTCTGGACGCGGGGAAAGGCATGATCTTCCCGCAACAGGATGAAGGGGAAACTTTTATCGTCGCGCAGCAGGACATTATAGGGCGGGCGGTAGCGCTTGATCAGTTGCGCCTCCAGCAATAGCGCTTCTGCTTCGCTGTTGGTGGTGACGATGGTCATGCTGCGCGTCTGCGCGACCATGCGTTGCAGGCGGCGCGGCAGCCGATCAACCTGGGTATAGTTGGCGACGCGATTCTTGAGCGCGCGCGCCTTGCCGACATAGAGCACATCGCCGCGCGTATCGTGCATCCGATAGACACCGGGCCGCGTCGGCAGCGTCTTGAGCGTGGTGCGGATCACTTCGACGCCCTGATCGAGATCGGGCGCGCCGGACCCCCGCACCGTGTAGCTGGCCTTGTCTTCGTTGAAACGGTCGGGAGATTGGGGTTGCGACATGGGGATGAAATAGCGTGCGCCGCCGGGATCGCAATGGCCGTGAAATAGGAAGCCGCGCCTTTAGAGCCGGATGACTTGAGGTTAACCCCATTTCGTCATTGCGAGCGAAGCGAAGCAATCCATGGTGGTGCCGGTGGATTGCTTCGCTGCGCTCGCAATGACGATTAGACTTCAAGTCATCGCGCTTAACTTCGCATATTTCCCGCAGAATCGGACATTTTATGTCCCAACCCTGATCCTATCGAAAAGCGGACGAGATTGCGCGGTGGCATGGTTATGGCACAGATTGGCGCGTGTAGGACAGGGCCGTTCTGTCCCGCCGGGCCGCAACGCAAAAGGGCCAGGGTTGCCTCCGGCCCTCTTGTGTTGCGGTGATCAGGACTGATCAGTTGATCGTGCCAAGCCCCGTGATCGCGCGATCGACCAGCGCCTTGTCCGCCTGCGCATCATGACCCTGGGCGATCAGAACCGCTGCGGCCATGGTGGCGGCATTCACGGCCTTGGCGCGAATGGCGATGATGGCGGCGCGTTCAGCCGCGCCGATCTTGTCCTCGGCCATTTTCTGGCGGCGGACGATCAGCGCATCGGCGTTCACCTTGGCGTCGGCGATCAGCCCTTCGGCCTCATGCTCGGCAGCTTTGCGCATGGCATCGGCTTCACCGGCTGCAGCAGCCAGCTTGGCTTCATATTCGCCCTTGAGCGCTTCGGCTTCGGCCCGCAGACGGGTGGCTTCGGCCAACTGTTCCTTGATCTGCGCGATCCGGCCATCCAGCACGCCGCCAATGAGGGCAGGCACCTTCTTGAACAACAGGATCGCGATGAACGCCGCCATGGCGAGGCTCACCCAGGCGGTGGCATCCATCCCGACCGCTTCCGGGTCAGTATGCGGAACCACGCCTTCATGCGCGACGGTGCCGACCGGCTCCAGCCCTTCGGAATGGATTGCCTGATTGAAGGTCGGGGGCGTTTCCGCCGAATGCTGTGCTGCTGCCTCAGCCATGGGCCAGTGCCGCCTTTACTGCGTTGCGGGCTGCATCGTCCGACGCTTCCACGCCGGAAATACGAGCCACCATGTCGCGCGCTGCTTCGGCGGCGACGGTTTCGATTTCTGCCAGGGCTGCGGTGGAGGCAACCTGGATGCGGGCTTCGGCGGCTGCGATCTTCGCAGCAACCTCCGCATCGGCGGCGGCAAGCTTGATTTCTGAAGCCTTGGCGGCTTCGCTCTTTGCCTTGGCGAGCATCGCCTGCGCAGCGGCGCGGCTTTCCGCGTCACGGACACGATAGTCCGCTTCCGCTTCGTCCGCGCGGGCAAAGGCAGCCTTTGCCGCGTCCAGATCACCACTGATCTTCGCGTCGCGCGCGTCCGCCGTCCCCTGCACCTTGGGCACCATGCCGAGGCCAATGACGAAGAATACGAAGCCGAAGGTCAACAGCAGCCAGAATATCTGACTGGAGTAGGTTTCGGCAATTTGCGCGATTTGAGGCATTTTTTCCGTCCGATCAGGGCGCGGTCAATAGTGCGGGACGAGCGTGGCGGCGTGAAGGCCGCCCTGCCCGTCCCGTAAGGCGTGTCAGGCCACGAACACCAGGATCATGGCGATAACGAACGCCAGCAGACCCAGAAGTTCCGCCGCGGCGAAACCGATGAACAGACGACCCTGCTGGCCATCAGCGGCACCCGGATTGCGCAGCGCGCCTTCGAGGAACGCGCTGAACACGTTGCCCACACCGAGGGCAGCGATGCCCGCACCGATGGCGGCCAGGCCAGCACCGAGCAGCTTTGCGGCTTCTGCGTCCATGTCGTAAACTCCTTCGTTAGAATAATGATAATGTTGACGAAACTAGATGAAACTCAGTGCAGGTTCTCGGCATCGTTGAGATAGACCGAGGTCAGCAGCGCGAACACATAAGCCTGGATGACCGCGACCAGCATTTCCAGCGCGCTGATGCCAATCATCAGGATGAAGCTGGCCGTGCCGACCGTCAGGCCCAGAGCGGGCGACGCATTTGCACTGTTGATGACGAACCCGGCAAGCACCTTCAGCAGGACGTGGCCAGCGGTCATCGCGACGAACAGTCGCAGGCCCAGGCTGAACGGACGCACCATGAAGGAGACGAGTTCGATAAGGAAGAGCGGCGCCACCATCAGCGCGGGCGTGCCGTGCGGAATGAAGAGCGAGAAGAAGTGGAAGCCATGCTTGGCGAAGCCGACGATCAGGACGATCGAGAAGCTCATGATCGCCAACACGCCGGTCGCGGTGAAATGGCTGGTGAAGGTGAAGGGGTGAAGCCCGACCAGACCCAGCGGCAGCAGACCCAGCAAGTTCGCCAGCAGGATGAACATGAAGAGCGAAAAGACGTAGGGGATATATTTCTTGCCGCCCTCACCAACGTTCGCGATCAGCAGATTTTTGATGAAGCCGGTCATATATTCGACCGCCATCTGCCAGCGACCCGGCACCAATTCGCGCTTCATGCCGCCGATCACGAAGATCCACAGCACGACAGCGGCCAGCACCATATAGAGTGCGCTGTTGGTGAAGGCGATGTTGAAACCGCCGATCGACAGTTGATCCGTACCGAACAAGGGTTCGATCGCAAACTGGTGCATCGGATCGATTTTGCCGGATTCTGCCACGCTGGACCCCTGTAACGTCTTGCCGTCGGACTAAGAAGAAAGCGTCCCTTATTGCGGGGGACGCTTTATCGTCGTCAATCTGATGATGTTCCTGAACGCCGCCACGATCCCAAGACCGAGGAAAACAAGCAGGAGCCATGGGGATGTGCCGAGCAGCCGGTCCAAAACCCAGCCGATCAACGCACCGCCGACAAGACCGCCGATCAGTTCCGCCAGAACCCTGTTGCCGAGGCGAGACCCATCGTCCGCCGCTTGCTCAGTAGCCCCCTGCCTGACCTTTTCGACAGATTCAGCCCGTGCGATCCGCTCCTCCAACGAAGCGATCCGCGCGTCTTCCCCTGTCGGGTCCTGTCCGGGTGTCTCCGCAACCATGTTCGTCCTCCACCGGGGGTTGACCCCTTATGGCAGGCGGCATGGCGCTTGCGGCTGCACCCGTCAAGGCGCGGCCCGTTTAGAAAGGCGATTGCGGATAGTCAACCATGGTTGGGCCAGAGATTGAAGCCCTGGACGAAGGAATGAGAAAAGTCCGCCAGAGCGGGATTTTACAAGCCACCAGATCAAACCATAATCCTCCCCTGCAAGGGGAGGGGGACCGTTTGCGTAGCAAATGGTGGAGGGGTGTCACCTTCTCGATAGGGGGACACCCCTCCGTCTGGCCTCTGGCCAGCCACCTCCCCTACAAGGGGAGGATTATTGAATGGTTAGCCTGCGGTCGCGCAATAGGAAGGGAGTGCGATCGCGCCTGCCCCCTTCGTCTGCCACGCGCCTGCGCCAATCCGATAGACCTGGCCGGTCTTGACCCGGCTGCTGAGCGTCTGGCAACCCGTGGCGGCGGCGACGTCCTGCACGGTGACACCGCGCTGGCTGGCAAGCTGCGTATAGGCCGCGCGTCGCTTGATGTTGATCGATTCGACTTCGGAGCGGACGGCAGCGCTAACCGTCCCGGCAATGCCCAGATACCCGTCAGCCTGTTCGCCAACGCTGCCGTCAGCCATGGCCGATGCGACGGCACCGGACTGCGCGCGCGCCGGTGTCGTCATTACCAATCCGGTCGCCAGCGCCACCATGGCGCCAGCAGCGAACATCAGGATCTTGCGTGTCATTGCGGGAACAACTCCGGGTTATTCTGAATCAAGTCCTGGGCATCGCGTTGCAGACGCACCACGACTTCCTGCTGCACCTTCACGTTCAGATTGATCTCGATCGGTTTGTCGGGGGCCTTCACCTGGATGCAGCCCCCCAGAGCCGATGCGGCCAATCCGGCCATGATGATCGTGTGTTTCGTCATTTCGGCTCCCCGTTTGCCATCTTGTCGCTGTCCACAGGCTGAACCGCAAGCCCTTCCGCCGATCCCGCACGCATCTTTTCCTGCGCCTGCTTGCCGATTTCGTCCCTGATCGTCTGGGTTGGATCAATGACGGATTGGGCTGTGCTCATAAGCCCGCGAAATGGCGCCGAAATGCGCACGTTGAAGATGAAGGGCAGGCCGACAAAATTGCGGGCCAATCCCCCCGGCGCGCCGCCCAGTTGCCCGCGATTGACGCCGTTGAATACCACATTGGTAACCATTTCGCCGTCGAGCGCGCCATCCATCAGGATTGTCAGACATTTATATTGGAGATTCTTGAGCGCGTCGAAGGCGATGCGGCCCATCGCCCCCAGTTGCTCGTTAGACACCGGACCGACATAGGACAGGACGCCGGACTGGCGCGCGGGGTCGCAGGGAATGGAGGGTAGCACGCCTTCGGGCATGAGCAGAGGTGCCATGCCCTCCTGTCGCGCGACCAGCACGCCGCCCGCGACACGGCCGCCCTGCGCATTGAAGATCAGCGGCATGATGCCGTCGAACGTGCCGGTGGCGGAGACATTATCCAGTTCCATCGCCTGGATGAAAGCCCCCGCGTCAAGGCCGATGACGCGGAAGGTCATGTAGCGATCGACGTCGGCACTGAAATCCATGGTGGTAGGAAGAAGCACCAGCTCGCCGCCGGAAAAGGGCCAGCCGCCGCCTTCGATCCGCACCTTCTGCCCCGCTTCCAGCCGATAGCGCACGATGCCGTCGCGCACTTCTATGCCCGGATTGACGGACTGGATTCGCGCTTCCTGACCGGGGGCGGAGACGAGATTGATGAGGTCGGTGAAATGCAATTCGCCGCTCAGCCCCTCGACCGGACCGAAGGCGGCCGCGAGGTTGGCATTGTCGGTGCGGAAGGTGCCGGTGGACGTCACATCGGAGCCGGTCCAGTCGATCCGGCCCTGCCCGTTCACCTTGGCCTTCACATTCGCGACAACGCCTAGCGCCAGCGGGGTCACATCTTCGGGTTGAAGATCGGGACCGAAGGCCAGGTCGGGCACGGTCAGGTCGGCATGGCCTTTGCCATTGGTCAGATTATGGACAATGTCGGTGCGGGCGACGGTCGCGCCATTGCGGGATGCGGTTAGCGTGCCGGTGGCGGTAATCCGGCTATTCTTCATCGTCAGCGTGAAATCCGGCACGGCGAGCGGGATGAAGCGAGCAGGCACCTGCGAATCGCGCACGGTCATGGCGGCGCGGAAGGCGAGCGCGCCATTGTCGAAGCGCCAATCGCCGTTGCCCTGTTCGAGGATCAACGGGACGGTGCCGATTTGCCCTCCTGCGCCGCTGGCCTTGCCGCCGAAGCCCTTGGCGGTCATGCGGCCGTCCAGGCTGGCGGCGGTGAGATGGACCGGCGCGTCCTGCGGGCCGATCGACAGGTCGGCATTGGCCAGGGCGAAGCCGGTCTGACCGAGCGCAATGCGGGCATGGTCGGCGGTCAGGCGCATGGGGCTATCGCCACTCGTGCCAGAGAGGGCGAGTTTGCGGATGTCCGCACCGCCGCTCATGCCGCCAGCCCCCATGGCGAACAATGCGCCGCCGTCGAGCGGGCACAAGGTCTGGCGGGTCTGGCCGATAGCGAAACTGCCATAGCGGGCTTCGGTCACAGAAAGAGGAACACAGCGCGGATTGATGCGCAGCGCGCCATTGGCGGCGAGTTGCCCTTCGATCGGTAGCATCAGGCCGCGCAGATAGCCGTCGGGCAACGGACCATCGAGCCGGAGCGATGTGGCGAAGCGAGTCGTACCATCGGACGCAGCAGTGAAGCGAACGCGGTCGAGCGCCAGGCGCGCATTGCCCGCCGCATAGGGATCAATGAACAGGTCGCCGCCGAGACCGCCACCGGACCGGCGTACAAGACGCAGCGCGGCCTGGGGCAAGCCGCCGCCCCGCGTCGTGATGGCCCCGTCGAGCACCCAATCGAGCGCTGTTCGCCCCTGCCCCGGCCAACCCAGCGTCACGCGGCCATCGGGCGAGAGCGCGGCCTGTGCGCCACTGCGGGCGGCCAAGCGGCTGTTGGTGAGGACGAAGCTGCCCTTTGCACCGCGCTGCACGAGCGCGAAATTCGTGCGGAGTTGGTTATTGTCCCCTGCCTGCGCCATGGCGTCTGCGAAGCGCGCCGCCAGCGGGGCGACAGGGGTGCCCGCCGTCGATTTGCGGAAAGCGGCGAGCGATTCGCGCGACGCGAGGCGAATGTTGCGGCCCGACAGATCGCCCTGCATCGTCGCTTCGCCAGTCTTGACCGTCCAGGCGCCGTTGAGCGCGGCCCGCTCGATCAAACTACCACCACCCGCCAGCGTGGCCGCGTTGATACGGGCGCGGCCTTGCGACCCGGCCTTGCCGCCGTCGAAATCAATGCGGCCTGCCGGGCTGGCGAGAACCAGGCCGTTGGACTTGAGCGCTTCGCCCGACAGGTCGACATGGCCGGTCCAGCGTTCGAACGCCTTGCCCAGCGTCAGGTCGATGACGGCAACCGGATGCGCGATCGCGGTGGCGGCCTCGCGACACGCAAAAGCCGCCGCGCGGACGGGGCCGGTCAGATGCGGCTGCCCCTGGCGCATGGCGATATCGAGCAGCGCGCTGCCATCGGTCATCGCGCAACCCGCCATGGTCCCGCGCGGCATAACGGCGGCGACCTTCCCGTCAAAGCCGGATTGCAGCCCGCCAGTGCCGTCAATCCGCAGGCCGACCTGGCCCGCATCGGTATCCAGCCGCAGCCGGGCGTCGGTGAGCGACAGGAGGATGTCGGGCAGGCTGAACGGCGCGGTAGAATTGGGATCGCTGAATTTGTCCAGCTCGCCGAGGTTCAGCTTGCCATCCTTGTAACTGCCATGGAGGCGCACGCCCCCTGCCCGCACCGCGGCCACTTCGGGCGTTACCCCGGTGAAGGCGATATCGACTTCGACCCAGTCGGCGGTCAGGTCCGGCCTGGCGGGGTCGCCCAGCACGATATCCTCGATCCGCTGGGTGCGCAGTCCCACATCGACCAGGTCGTAATTGGCCCGAACGCCGCGCCGGTTGAGTTCACGGCCGACGAAATTTTCGGCGATCGGCGCGCGCTGCGTCCACAACCCAACCAGCACCAGCGCAAGCGTACCCGTGCCGACACCCAGCCAGCGCAGCCAACCCCGGCGAATCGCCTCTTCGCCGTCCTGTTCTTCCATGCTTATGGCCAACCCCGGCTTTCGTGCGACACTCTGTGGTCCGTGACGGGACCAGAACGTCCGACCCGTCCTAAATATCCTTGCCCCGCGATTCCGCAACGCATAGCGTCATGGTCGGTAGCAAGGGGGCGAGCTTGGCCGAGCAGGACGCAAAAGTCACGCATGACGGCGCAGGCCACCGGGCACGGCTGCGCCAGAAGCTGGCGGAGGCAGGCGGAGACGCGCTGCACGATCATGAACTGATCGAATATCTGCTGGCGCTGGCGATTCCCCGGCGCGACACCAAGCCGCTGGCCAAGGCGTTGCTGCGCGAATTTGGCGGCATAGGCGGGCTGATGGCGGCGGACTGGCATGCGATCGCGCGGGTGCCGGGCATGGGCGACACCAGCGTCGCCGCGATCAAGATCGTGCAGGCGAGCGCGCTGCGGATGCTGCGCAACGAGGTCGCGGCGCGGCCGGTGCTGGCGAGTTGGCAGGCGCTGCTCGACTATCTGCGCGCCGACATGGCGCATCTGGGGGTGGAGCGCGTGCGCGTGCTGCACCTGAACACCCGCAACATGCTGATCCGCGATGAGAATATGGGCGATGGGTCGATCGACCAGGCGGCCATCTATGTCCGTGAGGTTATACGACGCGCGATCGACCTGGGTTCGGCGGCGCTGATCCTGGTCCACAACCATCCCAGCGGCTCGCCCGAACCCAGTCGTCAGGACATAGAGGTGACGCGGCAGATCATCGAGGCGGGCAAGCGGCTGAACATCGCCGTGCATGACCATATCATCGTCGGCGCGCAGGGGCATGTGAGCATGCGGGCTAAGGGGTTGTTGTGAGGGGGTATGGCGGTTTTGGGTGGGAAGATGCTTCTCAAAAATCGTCACCCCGGACTTGATCCGGGGTCCATGAGCCTCCCCCTCTCAGTAACACCAAACGGTTGAGCCAATGGATGCCGGGTCAAGCCCGGCATGACGGCAAGGGTTGGGAGCGCGACTGTCGGCTCTTGTCAAATATGTGCAAAAAGTGGTCACTTGTTAGGCCGCTGGCAGCCCAGTCATCTATCTATCATGAATTCCAAACGCCGAAGGCCGCATAACAAAATATCGTGCCCATTATAGCGTAAAATCCCGTCGTCAGCCAAAATAGTAAGGGTTGCTTTGTGCGGACAGCTGTGACCGCCTCATGAGTGACCCTGCCCGTTTTAAACGCGCGGACAACCAGCCATGCACAAAATGCAGCGGTCGCTAGAAACAAAATCGCAAAACCTGTCACTCGACCGATAATTCCCAAATGGCTAGACCGATGCTGCGTAGCGGAGCCTGCGATGGAACCGTTCTACCAAGGACATTTGCTTTCACAACTTCCGGCTTCGGGCAAAATTATTCTTCGCGCTAATGGCAAAAATGGTTGCTTACTTACGAGCCACACCAGTCGCCCCTACCGCTTGCGGGAGGGGGGATGAGGTTGGTTTATGGTTTGCCGCCGTCGTGCTGGGCTTGCGCGTTGGCGGACAGGCTTACAGCCCGTCGCCCCCCAAAAAATTCAGGCGTCGAAGCCGAAGTTCAGGAATTCGGGAACCGGGCCGTTCCAGCCATCGTCGGGGCCGTCATCGGCCATTTCGTTGCGGCGACCACGGTTTTGCTGCGGCGCGCGGGGTGGGCGGGCTTCGCGGATCGGTTGGGCGGCGGGCTCCGCCGTGACGGGCGCTTCCTCGCTGGGCGCTTGCGCCTGCGGTTCTTTGGCACGGGCGGGCTTGCGGCCGCGTGGGGCGCGGCGGGGTGCTTCTTCTGCCGTTTCGCTTTTTGCCGGTTCAACCGCGGCGATCGCTTCGGCAGCGCCCACGACTTCGATCTTGGTGCCGATCAGCTTCTGGATATTGTCGATCGCTTCGGCATCCGCTTCGGTGACGAAGGTGTAGGCGACGCCGCTGGCACCCGCGCGGCCGGTGCGGCCGATGCGGTGGACATAATCGTCCGGATGCCAGGGCGCGTCATAGTTGAACACATGGCTGACACCCTTGATGTCCAACCCGCGCGCCGCGACGTCGGACGCGACGAGGATGTTGACGGTGCCGGCGCGGAAGCGTTCCAGTTCGGCGATGCGCGACCCCTGGTCGATATCGCCATGGATTTCGCCCGACTTGAAGCCGTCCCGTTGCAGGCTCTTGTTGAGATCCCGCACCGTGGTTTTGCGGTTGCAGAAGATCACCGCGCTCGTGACGTCGGCCTCCGCCAGCATTTTGGCGAGGACAGTCCGCTTCTTACGCGCATCGACCTTCACCAACCGCTGGGTTATGTTGATCGAGGCGCTTGCTGGGCGCGCGACTTCGATCGACTTGGGGTTGGAGAGGAATTTGTCGGCCAGCTTCTTGATGACCGGCGGCATCGTCGCGGAAAACAGGAGCGTCTGGCGCTGCGCGGGCAGCTTGGTGCAGATTTCCTCGATATCGGGGATGAAGCCCATGTCGAGCATCCGGTCGGCTTCGTCGATGACGAGCAGCGAGCAGCCGTTGAGCATGATTTTGCCGCGACCGAATAGGTCCATCAGGCGGCCCGGCGTCGCGATCAGCACGTCCACGCCCTTTTCGAGCGCCGCGAGCTGGTCGCCCATCGACACGCCACCGATCAGCAGCGCCATCGAAAGTTTGTGATATTTGCCGTATTTCTCGAAATTTTCCGCCACCTGGGCGGCGAGTTCGCGGGTCGGCTCCAGGATCAGCGAGCGCGGCATCCGCGCGCGGCTGCGGCCATGGGCGAGAATGTCGATCATCGGCAGCACGAAGCTGGCCGTCTTGCCCGTTCCCGTCTGCGCAATGCCGATGATGTCGCGCATCATCAGGACGGAAGGAATTGCCTGCGCCTGAATGGGGGTGGGCGTGTCGTAACCGGATTCGGTTACGGCCCTGAGCAATTCGTCGGAAAGGCCGAGATCGGCAAAAGTCATTCAATGGTCCGGGATCAGGAGGTTGCCCCATCCTGCCAGTCCGCACGATGGAAATCGGCCGCGCATTGCGGAAATATCGGCCACTTGTCAAGAAAATCCCGTAATTTGGGGCCTTAAGGATCGCAATCAGTCGTCGGCGGCGACGAGGCGGCGGAAACTGTCGATCGCACAGCTCATGCCGCTGCGCGCCTGCAATTCGTCGCGCCCCGAACAAAGCGATCCATCGGCGTGCGGCTCAACATAAAAACCCGAATAAAAGCCTGCCGAATCGCAGCCTTTCTCCAGCCGCGCGCGGTAACGATGCTGATCCGCCAAAATCAGATCGACGCCATTGCGGACGATGATGCTGGCGGCGCGAATGGAGCGCAACGCGATGCAGCGCGGCCCCTTTTTCTCATCCCAGTCCTTCGCCGTATCGGGCGAAACAGGCGGCGGAACCTTGCCTTTGCTCGCCATCGGCACGCGCACGATTACACGCCGTTCGATCGTCAATTGCGCCCATTCCACGGACTGGGCGGCAGGCGCGGCGAGGAGCAACATCATCGAATGAAACAAAGCGGACCCCTTTTGGGAACAACACGCTATCGACCAATGGTTGAACCGTCGATGAATTTCCGGGCATAGATGTGTCCCATGATCGAACCGTCCATCATCACCCGCTTCACATCGCTGCTCGGCCCCAAGGGCGTCGTCACCGACCCGGAGGATATCACGCCCTGGACCAGCGATTGGCGCGGCCGCTATCATGGCGCAGCGGCGGCGATCCTGGCACCCGCTTCGACGCAGGAGGTGGCGGCGACGGTCGCGCTGGCTGCCGACCTTGGCGTCGCGCTCGTACCGCAGGGCGGCAATACGTCGATGGTCGGGGGGGCGACGCCGCCCGCTGATGGATCGGCGCTGATTCTGTCGCTGCGCCGGATGAATGCGATCCGCAGCCTGTCGGCTGACGATAATCTGGCGGTGTGCGAAGCGGGCGTCATCCTGAGCGTCCTGCACGACGCGGCCGAGGACGTGGGGCGACGCTTTCCGCTCAGCCTGGGCGCGAAGGGGTCGGCCACGATCGGCGGGCTTGTATCTACCAATGCGGGCGGGACGCAGGTGCTGCGGCATGGCACGATGCGCGCGCTGGTCGAGGGGGTGGAAGCGGTGCTGCCCGATGGAAGCATTTTCGACGGGCTGGATGCGCTGAAGAAAGACAATCGTGGCTATGACGTCAAACAGCTTTTGATCGGCGCGGAAGGCACGCTGGGCATCGTTACGGCAGCCGCATTACGACTGGTCCCCGCCATTGCGGCGCGTGCGGTTGGCTGGGTGGGAGTCGAAACCCCAGCCGAGGCACTGGCACTACTGCGCCTGGTCGAGGCGCGGCTGGGCGATAGCGTGGAGGGTTTCGAAGTCATCGCCGACGAGACGTTGGGCTTCGTCCTGGGACATATCCCCGGCACGCGCAGTCCGATCGAGACACGCACGCCCTGGCATGTGCTGATCGAGGTTGATCATAATGACATGCGTGAACCAGGGCCGAGCGAACGGCTGGAAAGCGCGCTGGCCGATGCGTTCGAGCGGGGTATCGCGATTGATGCCGCCATCGCCGCCAATGAAGCGCAGGCCGATGCCTTTTGGCGAATCCGCGAATCCTTGTCGGAATCGGAAAAGGCGCAAGGGCCAGCGCTGCAATATGACATCAGCGTGCCGGTCGCGCGGATGCCAGCCTTCATGATCGACGCGGCGCAGGCGGCGCAGGCCCACTTTCCCGGCACCACGGCCTCATCCTTCGGCCATCTCGGCGACGGCAATGTCCATTTCCATGTCCGCGCGCCAAAGGGAACCAGCGACGGCCCGGCGTGGATCGCGGCGCATGGACGGGCGATCAACGCTTTCATCCATGACGCCGTCGTAGCGGCAGGCGGGTCTATTTCGGCCGAACATGGCATCGGCCAGATGAAGCGCGCCGAATTGGGACGGCTGGCCAGCCCGGCGCGGATATCCGCCCTGCGCGCCATCAAAGCCGCGTTCGACCCCAAGGGCATCATGAACCCCGGCAAGCTCATCCCCTTGCCGGAAGAGGCGTAAAAGCGACAAAGCGATTGCACGCCGCCGCCAAGGCCTTTATCGCCCTGCCCCAATCATCAGACCTGCGGTCGGCCTGACAAACCGCCGCCTCCAACAATGGAAAACGGACCATGGCCAGCGCGCCCGCGAACAATCTGCCGATCTTCTACAATGACCTGATGCCGCTCAGCAGCGTCGACCATGTCGATTTCCGCAGCCGCACGGTTGATGCCGCGCCATTCCTGGTCAGCCAGCATGCCATTCCGCTGACGATCGACGAATTTGTATCGGCGCAGCGTTTCGTTCCGATCATCTTTTCCGCGGGCAATGATTCGGTGCCGCTGGCGCTGATGGGCCTGAACGAAGGCGTGAACGTGTTCGTCGATGACGAAGGCAAGCTGCGCGGCCCGGCCTATGTGCCGGCCTATGTCCGTCGCTATCCCTGGATGCTGGCCAAGCTGCGCCCCGACAGCGAGGAATTGTCGCTGTGCTTCGACCCGACCAGCCCCGCTGTTGGCGCTTTCGAGGAAGGCACCGCCCTGTTCGAGGATGGCAAGCCCAGCGACCTGACCCAGGGCGTGCTGAAATTCTGCGAGGATTTTGAACAGGCCGCAGCGCGCACCAGCCAGTTCGTGCGCGAATTGCAGGAAATGGACCTGCTGATGGATGGCGAAGTGTCGATCCAGACGCCCGTCAACGAACAGCCGTTCGTGTATCGCGGCTTCCGCATGATCAACGAGGAAAAGCTGCGCGACATGCGCGGCGACCAACTGCGCAAGATCAACCAGAATGGCATGTTGCCACTGATCTACGCGCATCTCTTCTCGCTGCAGTTGATGCGCGAGATTTTCGAAACGCAGGTCTCGCAGGGCAAGGGGCCGATCGCCCTTCCCGCGGCACCGCAACCCGCCGAAGCCTGAACCGGCTATTAACCCGAAACGGTTCAAATAATTGATAGAAAGGGCGGTGCTTCCCCCCTTGTAAGGCGACGCATCCTGCCCTATCTATCAATCATGCGGTGCACCTGCCCCCCTTTCGGGTGTATCGTATGGGCGCCTCCCCCTTTTGGAGGCGTCTCCTCCCTGAACCTTGGCCACCCCATGCCCTGCATGGGGTGGTTTTTTATGAGGCTCGGCTGGCGGCAAGACGCTGTTTCGCTTGACGCGATTACGCCATCTTCCTAAAGCGCGCCTCTGCCGACCGCGAGAGCGCGGTCCCATGGCCCCTTCGTCTAGCGGTTAGGACGCGGCCCTCTCACGGCTGAAACACGGGTTCGATTCCCGTAGGGGTCACCAATCATTCTGAGAGCGGGCTACCTTCACGGGGTCGGTCTCACCAGATCATCGACATGGTGGATGACCCCATTGGCGATCACGCTGCGTACCTTGAAGCTGTTGGCGATATTTTCGCGCGGATCGCCATCCACCAGCGCGATGTCCGCGAGTTTCCCTGCTTCGAGGGTTCCGGCATCGAGGTTGAGCGCCTTGGCCGCATTGACGGTCGCCGTCTGCAGTGCCTGGAATGGCGTCAGGCCTGCATCGACATAGGAGGCGATTTCCGCGTGGAGGTTGGTCGCGATCATCGTGTCGGTTCCCGCGACGACCAGTGCCCCTGCGTCATAGATTTTCTTTAGGCTGATCAGCCCGCCCGCCAGCAGCGGTCGAACCATCCGCGCCATGGGATCATTATCACCAGTGACGCTTTCCCGCGCCCAACTGGGATAGAGGTTCACGCGCGGATCGTTGCGATAGTCGGGATTCTTTTCCAGATAGCCAGTCAGCGCGCCGAAATTGGTGGGCGTGAGCGTCCGGCCGCTACGGCCGAACAACTGGATCACATCGTCATAGGCCATGCCACCCGGCCCTTGTTTGGGAGAATAGCCGCGGCGGCTGGTCGCGCCCATATGTTCGGTGCCATCGACGCCGCTATAGGCGGCAGGGTAAATTTCATGGCCGGAGACGGGAATCCCCATAGCGTGGGCCGCCTCCACGATGCGCCGCTGGTAGAGGTCGGGCATGCGGACATAGCTTTTGACGATATCATATTGCAGTAGCCGGGCGCGTTCCAGTTCCCGTTCGAGATGCGCGGGGCCGGAGACGGCCACACCCATCTTATAATAGACTCGTTGCCATTCGAGCAGCGGGCCTCCGACATAGAGGCGCGGACTGGGGCGCACACCGGCCTCCGCTGCCTCCCGATCCTCGACCGCGTCATAAACCTGCGTGCCGGGATCGCGGACCGTGGTGATGCCATAGGCCAGCCACGCCTTTTCAAGATTGGAACCGAAATCCTTTTGGACATGGGAATGATATTCGATGAGACCGGGCATGGCGGTAAGGCCGGTACCGTCGATGAATGTGCCGCCCTCATGCAGCGCCGGATCATGATCGCGAATCTGCACGATGCGGTTGCCATCAATGATGATGTCCTTGTCATGCTGGGTCGCGTCCGTGACGGAGTCGATCAGATGGCTGACATGGACGACCATGCGGCCCGTCGGCTTGGCGAGACGATAGCTTAGGTCGATTGGCACGTCAGCCGTAACGCCGGTGGCCAGGTTGATCGTCTTCAACTTATCGTTTGATTGGTACAGGACCGTATTCGAATCCGCCGTCCAGGTGGGATAGAAGGCGGTGTCGTTGGTCTGGCTGCGCACCGGCCCCAATGGCTTACCCGCCTTGTCCACGGGCCAGACCTTGAGCAGCCCTTCATAAATGCCGGCCATTTTGGAGCCATCCGGCGACCAGGCGGGGCCGCTGCCGCTGCGCGTATCGAGCGACATATTGGCCTGCGGTATCTGCCAGAATGGCTCACCCTTGCCATCGGCCGGTATCACATAGATCTGGTTGGTGCCCTCGCGGAAGCTGTTGGAAAATTTGTAGGACAGGCTGATCGCGACATATTTGCTGTCCGATGACCAACTCGGACTGCCGGGCTGGCCAAGCGATGTCTGCAACCGTGTGATGTTGCCGGTCGCCACATCCACTACGCAGACACCCGCCACGCCCCAACGGCCGTCGACATCAATGAAGGCGACGCGCGTGCCATCCGGCGACCAGGCCGCGCCGAGTGGCTGCGTATCGAGCTTGGTCAACTGCCGATCCGTGCCCGTTTTCAAATCCTTGATCCAGAGTTGCGGCAGTCCGCTGCCTCGGTCGGAGCTGAATACGATGCTCTGCCCATCGGGCGACCAGGCGGGATCAGCGTCGAGCGCTGCATCCTTGGTCAGATTTTCCGGCACGCCGCCCTTGGACGAAACGACATAAAGATCGCCCAGCGCGACGAAGGCGATGCGACTGCCATCGGGCGAAATACGCGGATGCACGATGCCCAGCGCCTTGCGCGGCGCGGTAGAATCCCAATCACGCTTGGCCCGCTCATAGCGGGGTTTCACAACCTCCAGCGTGGCGGCGAAGGCGATCGTCGAGGTAGCCTTCGCACCGCCCCGGCGGATCTTGCCGTCCGATACGTAGAAATAGCCGCCTGCCCCATCCCAGCTTATGCGGAAGGGAAAGACATTTTCCTGGCCGCTGACGATCTTGCCGTCGATCGCCAGATGGCTTCCCGTATCGTCCTGCACGACATAGGCCAGTTCGCCCGCCGGGCCGAATGACGGCGCTTCGGCCCTTCCCTCAACCTGTTTCAGCAGGCTTTCCTGTCCCGTCGCCAAGTCGACCACATAGATGGCGCTCGCCATGCCCTGTCCGCCGGAATAGGCGATCCGCGCACCATCGGGCGACCAGGTCGGCAACCGATCTTCGCGCGCATGGCTGCTGACCTGCTTCATCGCGCCGGTGGCGATGTCGAGCGTCCAGATGTCATAATTGCCGCTGCGATCGGATGAGAAGGCGATCGTCTTACCGTCAGGGGAAAAGACCGGCTCGCGATCATCGAACGTGCCTTCGGTCAGCTTGTGCATGTCGCTGCCGTCGGGCTTGATGCTCCACAGATCATAGCCGCCGTCGCGATAGGCGAAGTAGACGAGGCGCGAACCATCGGGCGACCAGACCGGCTGACGTGCATCGTTGAAATAGTCGGTGATCCGCCTGGCCTTCCCGCCTTTGGCCGGGATGATCCAGAGACTGCCTTGCAAATCGACCGCCAGCCACTTGCCGTTCGGCGAAATGGACACGGCCATTGATGTCCCTTCATGCACGTCGAAGGCAATCGGTGTCTCGCCACCGGGCGGGGGGAGATTGGCAGGTTGGGCGATGGCCGGGTGGGCCGTGCCGACCATCAGGGCAATGGCGAAGGAGGTGAGCCGTACAGTCATGATATGATGTCCCCGTTCATTCTTCACCAGCCAAAGACGTAGCGTTCCCGGCGCACGTCCGCGCCACCGCGCAAGGTGCCGGTTTCAGGCACCACGCCCGCAGCGACGATGCCCGTCGAAACGTCAAATGGCCCCAGCACATCCAGCTTGTGTCCCCGTGCGCTCAGCGCATCGCGTACCGCCTGGGGCACGCGATCCTCAATCTCCAGCACGCCCGGTTCATCTTTCTTCACGCCGAAGGAGCCGTGGAAATGATTGGAATTGATCCGGGGTGCCTCAATCGCTGCCTGCAATGGCTCGCCGAAGGCGAGGACGCGCAGCAGCACATTCATGATCTGCTGATCCTGATTGTCGCCACCAGGCGTACCGATCGCCAGGAAGGGCCCTCCGTCCTTGAGCACCAGGGATGGCGTCAAAGTCGTGCGTGGCCGCTTGCCGGGGACAAGGACGTTGGGGCTGTCGGGATCGAGATCGAAGATGGTCATCCGGTTGCTCATGGGCACGCCGGTATCGCCCGCAATATAGGCACCACCCAGCATCCAGCCTGAGCTTGGCGTACAACTGAACAGATTGCCGTGGCGGTCCACCACTTCGATCGCGGTCGTATCGGCGGTGGGCACCGGCGGCTTTTTCAGCATGTACGGGGTAAAGGTCGGCGTGTCGCGCTTGCGTCCCTCAAAGGCCCAGGGGTCGCCATAGCGGTGCGCCAATGACGCCTGCGCCCGGATGTCCCTTGCGCGGGCGGCGGCGTAAGGCTTGGACAACAGGCCTTGCATCGGCACGCTGGCGAAATCGGGATCGCCGAAGAAGGCGTTGCGATCATCGAAGGCGAGTTTGATCGCCTCGGCCAGTGTGTGGAGATAGATTTCGCTGCCTGGCTCCATCGCGCCGATCCCAGCGGCTTCGGCGATGTTCAGCGCCAGCAGCAGAGCCGGTCCCTGGCTCCAGAAGCCCCCTTTGCACACAGTATAGCCGAACACCTCCGCAGTTGCCGGTGGTTCGATCTTGCCCTTATAGTTCGCCAGATCCGCATAGCGCATCAGCCCGCCATCCGCTTCCATCGCGGCACCGATGCGGCGGGCGATGTCGCCCTTGTAGAAGGCGTCGCGCCCGGCCTGGATCGCGGCCTTGCGGTCCTTCGTCCGGGCAAAGGCCTGTCGGTCAGCGGCCGCAATCGTCCGCATCGTGCGCGCGAGATTGGGCTGGCGAAATATCTCGCCGGTGCGGGGCAATTTGCCGCCCGGATAATAGGCGTCATAGGCATTTTTATATTTGGATGTGGCTTTCTGCTGGCTGACGAACACTTCCGCCAGAAAATTATACATGACGAAGCCGTCCGCCAGTTCGATCGCCGGTGCCATCACCTGGTCCAGCGTCATCGTGCCGTTGAGTTGAAGCGCCAACGCCATGGCATCCACCACGGCTGGGATCGTCCCGCCATTGGGGCCATTACCCGGTATCACCCCAAGCGCGGCAAACTGGTCGACGGTCGCGAGCGCCGGTGCCGTCCCCTGACCATTGACGACCGATGCCTTCTTCGTGGCCGCGTCATAGATGATGGTGGGGGCTTCCCCGCCAAAGCCGAAATGGGAAATTTCGGTGACGGCGGCGGCAAAGACGGCGGCCACGCCCGCATCGGTGGCATTGCCGCCTGCCATCAATATGCGGGTTCCCGCTGCCACCGCATAGTGGCGGCCGGCCGCAACGATGCCGAACTGGCCGACGATTTCGGGCCGAAGCGTTTCGCCCGCGCTTTTGAGGCGCGTCGGTTCAGGGGGCGGCGTTTGCGCCTGAGCGTTTGTGCCAATCGGCGCGGCAATAGCGGCAACGCCGGTCGCCAACGCCCATTTGCCCAAGGCACGACGGTTCATTCCCGTAATCGGGTTCTCATCGTTCATTTCTGAAGCTCCCCGTTTCCGGCGCGTTGATTTTTTGCTCAGCGCCAATAGTTCATATGGGACGAAGGATGATCCTGTCGCCTTCTGTTCGTGTTGCCAGGCCCAGACTCTCTGCTGCCGCCTTTGCAAAGCCATGTGGATCGTTGGCGATGAACAGCCCGGTTATCGTTTCCTGCGCGATCGCAGGATCGGCAATCACGATCTTTTCTTCATTATAGCGCGCAAATTCTGCCGCAGCCTGCGCAAGGCTGGTATCGCGGAAAGCGATCTTGCCCTCTCGCCAATAGAGTTCCTGCGCAATCGCGTCCGGCGAAATGCGGTAGGTTTCAATCGGCATCGGCGCTGCCGAATCCACCGCTGCACGCATGTTTTCAGCCAATCTGACCGGCGGCGTGACGGCTCTCTTCTGGCTCACCTCCACCACGCCCTCCCGCACGATCACCCCCACGGCACGATTTTCCTGCCGTCGAACGGTGAAGGCCGTGCCCACGGCGCGTACCCGCGTATCCCCTGCTTCCACGACAAACGGGATCGCCTTGTTTTTCGCGACGTCGAACAAGGCTTCGCCTCGCGTCAATATCACGGTGCGCGTCTGCGCGGTGAAGCGTACCTCTATGCGGCTGGCGGTATTGAGATTGACGACGCTGCCATCGGGCAGCGCGACGCGCAGCATTTCACCTTTGGCTGTCTGATAATGCAGCCCCTGATCTGCGATATGAAGGCCGACAGCAGCAATCGCCGAAGCCGCAACGGCTGCGCCCAGACCCCATAATAATTGCCTGCGCGAACGCCCCCCTTCGGATGTGACCGCATAGGGTGCCTGCCGATCGGTCTGCGCCAGTTCAACCCGTGCAAGCGCCGCGCGCGCCATGGCCCAGGCCCCCATGCGGCGGCTGTCGCCTGCGAGCCAGACGTCCAGTTCCTTCCTGTCGGCGGCGCTCAGAGATGTCGCATCAAACCGGGCCGCCCAGAGGGTCGCCTGTTGCTCTATCTCCGCGCTGCTTTCCTTGACTGTCATATGGCTCTGCATTTGAAATTTGGTCGTTAGACGCGACATGACCCGTTTTTCCGCCACGTCCGAAAATATTTATCAGGTGCCGGATGCCGCGGCCGACATGTTTTTCGACCGTACTTTCCGACAAACCCAGCTTTTGCGCGGTTTCGCGCTGTGACAGCCCCTGCACCTTGCGCAAGATGAAGACCTCCCGACATTTGGCCGGCAATTGATCTATGGCTTCGGCCACCAGCCGAAACTCCTCGCGCTGTTCCGCCTGAATGTCGGGCGGCAGCACACCGGATTCGATGTTCAGACGATCAATTTCCGTGAGCGTCTCCATGGAGACGACGGGTGCGCGCCGCACTTCAGTCACGACAACAGACAGGGCCGCGCGGAAAAAATAGGCGCGTGGATTTTCGATATGATCGACCGAGGGCAAGGTTGCGAGTTTCGCATAGGTTTCCTGCACGACGTCATCGAGCAGGAAACCATATTGCACGCGCCCCGCCAGCCAACGCCGCAGCGCTGGTTCATGCGGACAAATGTGGCGTGCCAGCCATATGGCTCTGCTATCCAGAATAGGTCGACCCCTTACATCGACGATCTCCTGTTGCAACGAAAGCCACGCCCAAACCCACAGTGTTTTGGCCGTTGAGGCCCATGAAAAAAATGTGACAGGCCCAATGGCGGATAATGTTCGCTCTTGTGTCTTTCCTCTGTGATCTGCGGTGATAGTGGCCTCCAAGCCGCGATCTGGAGAGGATGTCGGGGCACCCGAAGAGGGGCCGATCGGCAACGCCCGGCCGGGCGAACACACCGGCCCATGAACGAATTTCTGATGAACGATCAATCACCGCGTGGCGCTGTTGCCGCGACGCCTGCTGGCGTGCGCCCGTGCGGGAGGAAATGGGGAAATGGGGGACATGATGAACAAGAATATCCTGGCCATGCTGCTGAGTGGCAGCGCCGCGTCGCTGGTGATGATGAGCGGCACGGCGCATGCCCAACAACGCAATTTCGATCTGCCAGAGGGGCGCGCTGTCGACACGCTGCCGTCCTTTGCCCTGCAGAGCGGTCTTCAGATCATCGCGCCATCGAAAAAGCTGCGGCATAGTCGCACGCCGCGTCTTTATGGTGCTCATGACGCGCGGCAGGCGCTCAAGCATCTTATCCGGGGAACTGACCTTGTCATCTCCTCCGATCGCAATGATGTCGTCACCTTGCGCGACCGTAACCTCAGCGCCGAAGCGGGCGCGGTCGCTGCCATGCGGCCGATCGCCTTTGCGCAACTGGAGACGGGCGGCACGATGTCGGACGCGCCCAGCGTCGCGCTCCCCGCCGAACCGCAGGGCGAGAGCCGCGCGGAAATCGTTGTCGTGGGCACGCAGATCAGGGGCGCGAAGACGACAGGGGCGCTGCCGGTGTCGGTTGTCGGGCAGGAGCAGATAGATGCGGTCGCTGCCGTTTCGGGCGCAGACCTGTTCCGTTCCATCCCGCAACTGGGCGGCGTGACCTTCAATGAACAGGTACTGGGTGGCGGATCGGGCAATGCCGCACGCGGCGACGTGTCCACTGTGTCTCTGCGCGGTTTGGGTCAGGGCAATACGCTGCTCCTGATCAACGGCCGCCGCACCGTTCTGCATCCCACATCGCAAGCCATTACCGGCGTTATCGATTCCGGCGTGCCGACCTTCGGCTTCAACGCCAACACCATACCCGTCGGCGCCATCGAGCGCGTGGAAGTGCTACGCGACGGGGCAGCCGCGCTGTATGGATCGGATGCCGTCGCAGGCGTCGTCAACAATGTGCTGAAATCCAATTTCACCGGGGCGACATTCGACGCACAATATGGCGGTGCGGAAGGCACCAATTTGCGTGAGTTCACCGTCAATGGCCTCGTCGGTTTCAATTTCGGCGGCGGCCGGGGCAATGTTTCCCTCTTTGGCGGCTATGCGCAAAAGTCCAAACTTTACCTGCGCGACCAGGACTATACGGCGACGGCTGATCGGCGCTCCTTTGTCGCGGGGACTCCCTTTGCAAACAATGCCAGCTTCAATGGTACTTCGACCAGTACACCCTGGGGCACATATCAGGCCACCGGATCGGGCGTGATCACGAGCAACGGCGTCGCGCTGACCAATGCGTCGCGCCAGTTCCACATCCAGCCATCCACCAATCCCGGCTGCCAGGTCGCGGCCGGCACCCCCGGCATGTGCTATGACGATGCCAGCGGGACCACGCAGATGGCCAATGTCGATTCCAACCTGCGCTTCAACCCGAATGCGACCTTTGCCGACCTGACCACCCAGCCATCGGTCAAGCGGATCAACCTGTTCAGCTTCATCAATTACGAACTGACCGACAATCTGGACTTCTTTGGCGAACTCGGTTTCTATCAGGGCAAGACGGAGGCCCATATCGGCACTGGCGGATCGCTGGCCAACATCCCGATCACCGTGGCAGCGGATGCCTATTGGAACCCGCTTGGTCCTGTCGGATCGCCCAATCGGCTGCCTGGCCTCAACATCCCCGACGAAGGACTGCCCGTCACCATTCGCAGCCTCAATTATGTCGATGTCGGGCTGCGCAACGTCAATGTGACCAACCGGCAATATCGCTTGCTGGGCGGCCTGCGCGGCATGTTTGGCGACTGGAACTGGGAATCGGCGGGCCTTTACACCTGGGCCACGGTCAAGGACACGATGGATGGCACGTCCAGCACGCTGCTCCAGGCTGCGATCAACAAGACCACGCCCGATGCCTATAATCCGTTCAATGGCGGCAGCCTGTCCGACCCGTCCGTCGGCGATGACACCCCGAACAGTGCGGCGATCGTCGACAGCTTCCGCATCCAGTCGACCCGTCGCAACAAGACATCGCTGGCGCTCTGGGATCTCAAGATTTCCAACGCCAATCTGCTTGGCTTGTGGGCTGGAAACAGCATCGGCATCGCCACCGGCGTCGAGTTCCGGCGCGAAACCTTCGACGACAATCGCGACCCCCGACAGGGTGGCGTCGCGGGCGTCGATATCACCTATACCGACGCCGTGACGGGCATCTTCTACGGGTCCGATTTGATGGGTGCGAGCCCAAGCCCCGACGTTTCGGGCAAACGCTCGGTATGGTCTGCCTATGCCGAAATCGCCTTGCCGCTGGTCAGCCCGGACATGGAGATCCCCATGATCCGTTCCTTCGATATCCAGATCGCCGGGCGCTATGAACGCTATAGCGATGTCGGCGATGTCGCCAAACCCAAGGTCGCGGCAAGCTGGGATCTGTTGCAGGGGTTCCGCTTGCGTGGCTCCTGGTCGCAGGGTTTCCGCGCGCCGAATTTGGAAGTCATCAACACGGCGACGTTGGACCGCGTCAACGGCGGCACCGAATATGTGCTGTGCGAAGCGGACCTGCGCGCCGGGCGCATCAGCACCTTCTCCCAATGCGCGCGCAACGTGTCGGTGCTGCGCCGGTCGGGCGGCAATCCCGATCTGAAGCCCGAAGAATCCACCAGTTGGAACTTCGGCGCGGTGTTCCAGCCGCCGCTGCCCCAAGGTTGGGGCAATGTGACCTTCACCGTCGACCGCTGGCGCATCAAGCAGAAGGGCGTCGTGGGCCTGCTCGATTATCAGAATGCGCTCAATCTCGATTATCTGCTGCGGGTTCAGGGTAGCAGCAATCCAGCGGTCGTGCGTCGTGAACCGACGGCGGATGATATCGCGCTGGTGGCGGGCACGGGCTTGGCACCTGTGGGCGAGTTACTCTACGTCACGGCCCCCTTCCAGAACCTGCTGCCGATCCAGGTCGATGGCATCGACTTCAACCTCGACTATCGCATCGGCACCACCAATTTCGGCAAATTCGGGCTGAACGTGAACGCCGCGCGCCTGATCAAATATCAGCTTGATGCCCCGGCTGCCGTGCAGGCGGTGACCGATGGCCAGGCGGCGGGCGAAATCAATGCGGCGGTGCCGGTTCCGGGCGGCGGCGATGTCGTGGGCCGCGACGGTCAGCCACGCTGGCGCATTTCCGCCAACCTGACCTGGGACTATGGTCCGGTGACGATCGGTGCCTTCACCCAATTCATCGACGATGTCTATCAGGACGCGGTGTTCGATGCGAACGGCAATCGTTTCGTGGTCAAGGGGCAGACGACCGTGAACCTCTATGCCACCTATAAATTCGACAGCGGCATGATGAAGGGGACGGCGATCACGGTCGGCGCGCGCAACATCTTCGACAAGGACCCGCCGCTGGCATCGGGCGGTTATCTGTCCAGCCTGTATCAGCCGCAGGCGCGCTATTGGTACACCAGCATCAAAAAGTCCTTCTGATGCGGGATGAAGGTCTGGCCCGTCGCGATCTGATCGCGGCGGGGTTCGCCGGGGCGGCGCTGCTCGGCCTGCCCGGTCGAGCGGCTCTGGCCCAGTCGGGCGACAAGGCCCCCGATGCACCCCGCAGCAGCCCGGCGGTGGCAAGGGCGCATCGCGTCGAAGTCCCGATGCCCCATGGCGGAGTCGCGGCAGGGCATCCGCTGGCGGCGATGGCGGGGACGCGCATGTTGATGCAGGGCGGCACGGCGGCGGACGCCGCCGTTGCCGCCATGGCAGTGATGAATGTCGTCGAACCCTGGGCATCGAGCGCGGCGGGCAATGGCTTTGCCACCTGTTTCGAACGACGCAGTGGCAAGGTCCAGTCGCTCGCCTTTACCGGCGGCGCGCCTGCCCTGCTCGACCCGGACGTCGATCCCAAGGAACTGGACAGCGGGCATAAGGCTGTGGCGGTGCCGGGCGCGTTCGGTGGGTGGATTGCGTTGGCCAAGCGATATGGACGGTTGCCGCTGGCCACTTTGCTCGAACCCGCCATCGGTTATGCGCGCGATGGTCATCCGCTCGATGCCTCCATCGCGATGTTCATCCGCCGCCAGCAAGCGGTGCTCGCGCGCTATCCGACCAGTGCGGCGATCTTCCTGCCCGATGGCCAGCCGCCTGCCCCGCGCGCCATCTTCCGCAATCTGCCCTTGGCGCGCACCTTCCAAAGTCTTGCCGACGCGGAAACGCGCGCGCTCAAAGGCGGGGCCAGCCGGGACAAGGCGCTGTCCGCCGCTTACGATCATTTTTACACCGGCCCCATCGCCCAGGACATGACGCGATTTTCGCAGGCCAATGGCGGCTGGTTGCGCATGGAGGATATGCGCGCCTATCGACCTGTCTGGGACGAACCCGTGTCGACCGTCTATCGCGGGATGGATGTTTATTGCAGCCCGCTGACCTCGCGTACCGGGCTGGAGTTGTGCGAACAGCTCAATATCGTGGAGGGCTGGGATCTGGCGTCTCTCGCTGGTGATCGCGCCAGCCTCACCCATCTGCTGATCGAGGCGATCAAGATCACCAAGGCCGATGTCTATCGCTATGCGGGCGATCCTCGGTTCGTGGATGTCCCCGTCGCCGCATTGCTGTCGAAGGATTTCGCCGCGACGCGGCGCAAGCTGATCGACCGCCTGCAGGCCATCGCCTTTCCCGAAGGCGCGGCACTGGCCACGGGGCGGCAGCCTGATCGACCGGCCGCCGATGAACGCACGCGCGGCGGCGACACCACGAGCCTGTCGGTGGTGGACAAGGAAGGCAATGCCATTGCCGTCACGACGACGATCGGCGGCGGCTTTGGGACTTCGGTGGTGATGGGCGACACCGGCCTATTGTGCAATAATGGCCTGCGCGTCGGATCGACGGCCCCCTATGCCGGTCATCCCAATGCCGTGGCGCCGGGCAAGCGTGCGCTGCTCGGCAATGGCCCCATCATCGTACTGGACAAGGGGCAATTGAAGCTGGTGTGCGGCACGCCCGGCGGCGAGACGATCGGGCAGACCCAGTTCCAGTTCCTCATCAACGCCCTCGACCTGGACATGCCGATCCAGCAAGCGATAGAAGCGCCCCGCTTCGCGCTGAATGCCAAACCCAGTTTCTACAAGCCGGGTGCTGCCATCACTGTGCAGTTGGAGGACCGTTTCGCGCCGGCGGAAATAATGGCGTTGAAAGCCAAGGGCCATAGCGTGGAGACCGTCGGCGGCTTTGCGATCGGCAGCGTTCAAGGCGTGATGGTCGATCCGTCGGGTGCGCGCATGGGCGGCGCCGACCCTCGCCGCATGGGCTACGCCACCGGCTATTGAAGAGATTTCGCCATTGATCCGAAATGATCATAGTTGGTGCGGGCGGTCGGAATCGAACCGACACTCCTTGCGGAACCGGATTTTGAGTCGCCTATACCCTAGACATGTCTTTGATTAATAATGATATTTTTAACAACGCGGCTATTTTGTGTAAGGCTTTGTGTAAGTGTGTAAGACTTGTGCAAGGCATCTTTGAAAAAACGGGCGCGTCTACATTGACCTCTGGCAGATGATGAATCCTGTGTCGAGCGACTTCGCCATTTTCTCCACATGGCGATTATCCGAGCAGAAGCTTCTCCAATTTGTCTGCCAGCATCGCACGCTTGGCTTTGCTCAGTTGATCGAGATTGCGCTGCTTCCATTGTACGGCAGGCAGATGCTGCACGGCAGGGATATCAAGGAGCGACCAATCTGGCGTACCGCGTTTGAACGACATCAAGAAGTGCCGATGATCTGCCGACATGCCGCCTACCATCGCGTCGATGATCGCTTCGCGCGCTGCCTCCAAATCGGTCAGCAACACCGGCTCGGCAGTCATTCCTTCAAACCCACGACGAAACTCTTGTTTCAGGGGCTTGCGGGTTGGGGCCAGCACATCCCCTATGGGACGACCATGGCTGATGATGTAGACAAGAAACGCATTGCGCAACGCATCGTCAATGCCTTCATGCGCCAGCAATTCGCGGACATCATAGAGGTCGCGGGGATGTTGCCGGTCAAGCGCCGCGACGATCTTACCGGCATAGAGATCGGCAAACGAAATGACCTGCATCTGTGCGAAGCCGAACGATTCTTCGACGGCGGGCGAAACGTTCATCAACACCGGATCATAAACGCACCCGCGCAGGACGGGCGTGACTTCGATTTTGATTTGGGCGTCGGAAGTGCGAATGAGCAGTTTCGTCGTCGCGCTCTCGTGAAACGTCGGGGTAATCCGGGCATCGGGAATGGCGCGCTCAATGCGCGTGCTGATGCGTTGCATGGCCGTGTCAATCGCCGCAAGGGATGCGGCCCGATCCTGCACGGGCAGATAGGTCAGGTCGATATCCACCGACAGGCGCGGCATATTCCGGACGAACAGGTTGATCGCCGTGCCGCCTTTCAGGGCGAAGTCCGGCTCCTCCCCTACCAATGGCAACACCCGCACGAGCAAGGCGACTTGCCGACGATAACTATCACGCAGCGCCATTCAAATCCTCCGGGACGGTGATTTGATAGCGCTGGTTCAATACCCCACCCTTGGCCAACATGCGCTTGCCTGATCCTAGGGCAATGCTGGACAGGTCAAGCTGATCGAACCAGCGGTGATGATGCCGGTCGGCGAAAAACAGAAAGAGGCGTTTCACTTTGACGCTGCGGCAAGTGCTCAACAACGATTGCAGGCGGCGGGGGCTGAGGTTGGCCATGCCCTCCATCAGCATATCGACCTGATGGAAACTCTCCCTGTCCGGCAACTCATCCAGCAACTCCAACACCGCGCGCTCCGGCGTGGCAAGGCGCAATGGCCAACTGATTGCTCCGCCCGGCTGCACCATGAAGCCTCCGGGCATACGCATCTCTTTGCCCTCCCCTTCGGGTAACAGATCTGGCTTTGTGGTTGCCTCGTCGGGGAAAAGCCGTTGGCTGTTATGATAGTGGAATGTCACATCCAGCGGGAGCGCGTTCAACCAGCTCGGTGGACGGTGATGGCCGTAAAGATGCACCTCATTGGTGGTGGCGCTAAGGTAATGTCCATAGCCTTGGTGTTCCAGCGCAGTGCGCCCGCCCACGGCAAGCGGGGAATCGAGCGCCGCTTGCAAGGATATGATAACCTGTTCCCATTGCAGCGGCCCGTGTGACCGGCGATAGACTCGCGGCGCAGGCTGGTTCAACCACCCCGCCCTGACATAATGGCTGCGCAACGAAGATGAGTAGCCCCGCGCTTCCAGCCAAGCGGCATCCACCAGCATTCCTTCGGGCAAAGCCTGCTGCAACTGGTTTAACTTTCCTGCCGAATACGTAGCCATACTGTGGAATATGTCAGATTATCAAACCACAGTCTAGTTTATCTTTCTGCCTAAATACAAAGCACCGCTATGCTTTTTATCACATTCTCAAACTGAGAAGCCGGGCTGTTGCAACCGCCAATCATCATTGACGACTGACTGGCTCCGCATAATGCGTAATGACGTTGTGGATTTCACCAGGATGTTGAACCATTTTCAACTTCACGTTTCAAACCATTATCAAAATAGACCAATAATCGAAATGCCTTGCCCCTTCACTGTTAACTCTCAGGCTCCGCGAATTCCCAAATAGTGTGGGATGATAATCCATCTGGGATACGCAAGCTCCAACCAGAAAATCCCACGACCTTCCCGCTAGCCTGCTCCGTTTCAACCTGCTGCCACAGCGGAATGTTGACCGGATCAGACCAGCTACTACCTGCCATACTACCAATGACGTGCGCGCAGCCGTTTTCAAGTATTAGGGTTCCTCGCTTGTCCCATGCACTTTCCCCTCGAACGGCACTGCCAACTTTCACGACGATCTCAGGTGCAGGAACAAATAGGCCAGTGGCGCGAGAATGATTTTCTATTTTAAAGAAGGTGAATGCGTGAGGCCCGTCCAAGACGATTGCCGTTGGAATTTCCTTCCAGAGCGTCACCGCCACGCACGGCGCATTCTTTTCGATAGGAAAGATCAAGCCCGGTTCATTTAATGTCCGAATATCTACCGGTCGCATTGCACTCAACGGTAACTGCCCCTTATTCATGATCCTAATCTCCAAGAAGCTCTGGTAAAAACCAACCGGAACATAACAGAAACATGAGGCCTTATGCAAATCGGGATAGAGCAACCTCAACCGAACAGAATTACTGAAAATTAGAGCTGAGATTTTGATCTTGGCGTGGCATCGACCTGATGAAGCACCTGCTTCTCGATCCCAGCACCCAGCACGATCTGCCATTTGAGTGCCCGAACCGAAAGTTGTTGAGTAATACCAGCATGTTGTGATTCACACCTCTTTGCGAAGAGATGGAGTGAATGGTGACATGGACTGGTATTGCCCGGCG
>NZ_JAZDXA010000042.1:0-47659 GCF_040170545.1 Sphingobium sp. MK2 | reverse complement strand
GCCGTCCACATATGGCGCATCATGACAATTGGACGCCGCAAATGGGCACGTGGGTCGTGATCAATGCAGGTTGGTATGACATCGCGCTTCCTCCACTTTAATGGCACCACATAATATGATCGTTTGCATGGGGGTGGTCCATGCCATCAAATGGGCGGTCCAGCGCTCCCGCTGCATGACACTTGAGAGCGTCTCGGGATTAAGCGATAATGCCATCATCACGTTGCCTGCCATGGCAGCATGATCAACCCGGCTTAGCCGGAGATCGCCAAGGCTACGCCAGCGAACCTACACCATCAGGTGGGACACGATCCGGTCAGAGAATTGGGGCTGACGCATCTGCAATTCGCTTTCAGGGTTGCGAAGATGCGTCGTCACAGCTAGCCTTGCTTTTGATTTTGTTGCAATGACTTGCATAATATGCAAAGAGACTTCCTTCTGTGCATAAAGGGCAGGGGGAGAGTGAAGCCGTGAAACTGGGAGATATCGGGTGCGTTCGGTAGCGATTGTAGGCGCCAATCTAGCGGGTGGGCGAGCGGCGGAAGCGCTGCGGCAAGTAGGGTTCGACGGTCGGATCACTCTGATCGGTGAAGAGCCCTGGAGGCCCTATGAGCGCCCGCCGCTGTCCAAGGAGTTCCTGTGGAATCCAGCCGAAATGTCGGACAACTTTTTCCTGCAGGATGAAAACTGGTACTCCGACAACCGGATCGACATGCTGCTCAGCACCCGTGCCGAAGCGATTGATTTGAATGCGGGCGGCGTGCGCCTCTCGGGTGGCCAATTGGTCGCTGCCGACAAGGTTCTGCTGGCGACTGGAGGGCACGCCCGCAAGCTCAATCTGGCCGGAGCCGATTGCGTCAACGTACATTATCTGCGCACCCGGGACGATGCCGCCAGGATGGCCCTCGACCTTCGTCAAGGCGCACGGGTGGTGATCGTTGGCATGGGCGTGATCGGAGCCGAAGTGGCTGCTAGCGCGATCAAGCTTGGCTGCGAAGTAACTGCGGTAGAACCGTTGGCGGGTCCGATGGAACGGGCACTGGGCAAACGTTTCGGTCAGTGGCTGGGCGAGGAGCACCGCAAGCGCGGGGTCAAGACCCATTTCAACCGGGGCGTAACGGGTTTCAAGTTCGCGGACGGCCGCGTATCCGCAGTCGAGATCGACGACGGCACCGTCATCCCTTGTGATGCCGTCGTCGTTGGGGTGGGGATCATTCCTGCCACCTCGCTCGCGGTCGATGCCGGGTTGACTGTAAACAATGGGATCGTCGTCGACCGTCGATGCCAGACCAGCAATAAGGCGATATTTGCCGCCGGTGACGTCGCCGAGCAGGACGGTTTTTTTGGCGGTCGCTTCCGGCAGGAAACCTATCAGAACGCTTCCGACCAGGCCCAAGCGGCGGCCTCGGCGATGCTTGGTCACGAAGTCGATTACTGCAAGCCCATGTGGTACTGGAGCGACCAGTTCGATTTGAACATCCAGTTCTGCGGGCAAATTCCGGCACAGGCCGAGGTCGTCCTTCGCGGCGATATCGAAAGCAACGCTTTCGTCGCTTTGTTTTTGTCCGGCAATACAATTGATGGCCTGCTGACTGTCAACCGCGCGCCCGATATGGGCATTGGCAAGCGGTTGGTCGAACGGAGGACGAAGGCGAGCGCCGACCGGCTTGCGGATGCAGACGTGTCTCTGCGCGAATTGCTTATGCAGTCTGCTCGATAGCGCGTCGGCGGCGGGGGGCCTTATCCGATCCCGCCGCCCGCGACGAAGAGTGTCTGCCCGGTGAGGTAGGAGGCCTCCTGAGAGGCGAAAAAACAAATTGCAGCGGCCAGTTCATCGGGTTCGCCGAAGCGGAGCATAGGGGTGTCGCGCAAGGTCTGCTCCATCACTCCTGCAAAACCCGCCTTGAACGCATCGCTCATGGGTTCGGGATCGCGTGGGGTGACCCGTCACAGGTTCATTTAGTGCCTCAGAGCCGGAACACCGTTGCACGATGGGCAGCCAAGCGGCGCGACGATGCACAGGCACTAGAACCGCAGAGGCAGCGGTCAGCCTGGAAGGCCCCATCGCGGCAGCGCTGCGCGTGGTACATGGGCCAGGCTCCCGATCAGATCGGTGCCGAACATACGCTGTTCCTCGACCATCCCAGCGCATCTGGCTCGTCGACTTCCAAAACAGCTCAACAGGAATCTGCACTGGAGAGTTATCATGAACACACGATCGAGATGGTCTTCGCCAAGCTCAAGCATCTGCTGCGAAAGGCCGGTGAGCGCACACGGGAAGGGTTATGGAACCGGGTCGGCTCCCTCCTCGACGACTTCCCGCCACACCAATGCAAAAACTACTTGCGACATCCCGGATACGCTACCGTCAGATCACAAACCGCTAATTCGGACACCGCTGGTTTCCAGTTCAGCGACAAAGCGGCGGTCAAAGCAGCGACTCCGTCCTTGGCGGCGGGATAGGGAGTCTTGTTCACGCCGCGCGTGGCCACTGAACCGATATTTACGACTGAACCGCGCCCGGCCGCGAGCATGTACGGCAACACCGCATGGCGGCACCAAAGTGTCGGCCACACCGAGCGGTTGATTTCGGCACAAATCTCGTCGGGGGTAGAATCCCAATAGGGCTTAGCCCAGATCGTACCACAGACATTGTGGACCGCCACGTCGATTTGGCCGAATTGATCTGCAACCGTCCGGTACAGTTCGGTCGCTCCCTCGCATTTCTCGAGGTCGAAGATGGCGGCATGAACATCGCAGCCATTGTCCCGCAGGCGATCGACCGTAGCCTGCGTAGCGTCAGCCGCTCGGTCGGCAATGATCACGATGGCGCCTTCCTCAGCCATACGCCTGGCTGGGGCTAGCCCGATGCCTTGAGCGCCAGCGGTCACAACCGCGATCTGGTTGTCGAACGGCTTGGCAGAAGTCATGATGTTGCTCCTCCTTTATTCACATTCCTGCAACGAAACGCAAGGCTGGGAGGTTGCCTTTCCTATATTCATGATCTATATCGAGAACGGAAATGCGTTGCGCAATGTCAAATGATTAGGCGCTGCAGCGGCGATCACCGGACCGGATTTGAGGAGAGAAACGAAATGGCCCGTACACTCATGAAACCAGACGACGTCAAAGGTGCCTGGGCGATTATTCCCACTCCGGCGAAGGATGATGCCTCGGATTGGCGCGCGACAAAGACAGTTGACCTCGATGAGACAGCGCGTGTGGTTAATGGCCTGATCGATGCAGGGATCAACGGAATTCTCAGTATGGGGACGCTTGGCGAAGCGGCGACCATGACCCACGACGAAAAGCTCGATTTCATAAAGGCGCTGGTCGATGCAGCAGCCGGCCGAGTGCCGATTTTCGTTGGCACCACCTGTCTCAACACGCGCGACACTATCGCGTTGACACGTCAAGCGCTTGATATTGGTGCCGATGGCACGATGCTGGGAGTTCCGATGTGGTGCGCGCCAAGCGTTGATGTTGCGGTGCAGTTCTACAAGGATTTAGCTGAAGCCGTGCCTGAGATGAACATTGCCATCTATGCTAATCCCGAAGCCTTCAAGTTCGATTTTCCACGCTCGTTCTGGGCTCAGGTGGCGGAGATTCCCCAAGTCGTCACGGCGAAATACATTGGCGTCGCTCACTTGCTGCCGGACCTTGCAGCCATTCGGGGACGGATCAAGCTGCTGCCGATCGACTTCGACTACTACGGCGCAGCTCGTATGGACGAATCGATCGACGCCTTTTGGTCGAGCGGTGCCGTGTGTGACCCGCTGGTGACCACGACATTGCGCGACCTTGTGTCGCAAGCGCGCGCTACCGGTGATTGGAGCGCGGCGCGGGCATTTATGGGCCGACTCGGCCCAACGGCAGCGCCGCTGTTCCCTAACGGCAGCTTCAAGGAATTCTCGACCTACAACATCGCGCTCGAAAAGGCGCGCATGAACGCAGGCGGCTGGATGAACGCCGGTCCGGTCCGCCCGCCCTACCATCTTTGCCCCGAACCCTACCTCGAGGGCGCGCGCCTTTCGGGCAGAATGTGGGCCGAACTTGGCAAGGCGCTCGCAGCCGAAAAATGAGATAAGCGCGAAAATTGGGAGAAAGCGAGTGACGGACTGAGGTGTTGGGTTGGACGGCTCCCAACGGCATCGCGATGTGCCAGAGTGAGTTTGTTAGAGGACTCATTCGAGGGAGCCGACCATGGAACAGATTACCCACATAGGCATGGACACGTCAAAGAACGTTTTTCAGCTGCATGGCGTTGATGCGGCAGACAGGCCGATCCTGCGCAAGAGGCTGACGCGACGGAAAATGGTCGAGTTCTTCGAGGAGTTGCCGCCGACCGTTGTCGCCATTGAGGCTTGTGGCAGCGCGCATTACTGGGCGCGTCTTCTTGGTTCTTTTGGCCACGAGGTAAAGTTGATCGCGCCGCAACTGGTGAAACCATACGTCAAGCGCGGCAAGAACGATGCAGCGGATGCTGAAGCCCTGTGCGAGGCAATGAGCCGCCCGACGATGCGGTTCGTGCCGACGAAGAGTGCCGACCAGCAGGCGGCGCTCATGCTTGTGGGCATGCGCACCAGACTCATCAAGAAACGCACCCAGCTTGCCAACGCGATCCGAGGCTTCGCTGCGGAATTCGGGATCACCGCAGCAACGGGCATGTGCCGGATCGAACCCCTGCTCGATCGCATCGCGGCTGACGAACGACTTCCCGAACTTGCGCGCGAACTGTTCGCGCTTCACGGTCAGGAATACGCGCAGCTTCTGCACGAGATCGAGCGGGTCGAGGCCAAGCTTATGGAATGGCATCGCAACGACGAATGCAGCCAGCGGCTCGCAAATATCCCCGGGATCGGTCCGATCGGCGCATCCCTGCTGATGATGAAAGCTCCTGACCCGCGCATGTTCAAGTCCGGGCGAGACTTTGCGGCCTGGATCGGCTTGACCCCTAAAGATCACTCGACTGCCGGCAAAGTCAGGCTCGGAGGCATCACGCGAGCTGGCGATGAACTCTTACGGAGCACGTTGGTGGTCGGAGCCACCGCCGTCGTCCAGCATGTCCGTCGCAGCGGCGGCAGGAATGCCTCGCCTTGGCTGCTGGGATTGCTAGAACGGAAAAAGCCGAAGCTCGTCGCAGTGGCGCTCGCCAACAAGATCGCGCGCATTGCCTGGAAACTGATGGTAAGCGGTGAGGGGTATCGAAGAGCAGATTTAGGCGCACCAACGGTTGCCGCGTGAGAGATCGGCCTGATACGATGAGCAAATTTGACGCTATCGTACTGAGCTGATGCCAGATCTTGCAAGAGAAGAGCAGATGGTGCGATCGATCGATCCAAGGCGTGTGGCATTCCTTCGGGACCAATGGCTGTTCGAAGCCGCTGAGGTGTTAGGAACTCACGCTGCGGAAACCATCTTGGCCAGCGACCATGTGCGGTTGCACCCAAAGGCCGGACATATGGACGCAAGCGATCCGATCAAATTTTTCCGCTCAGCCCTTGCAAGAGGGAGCCGTCCACATATGGTGCCGCCTTCTTGGATAGTTTGGCGGCGAAGTTAAGCTAATCCCGGGTGTGATTATGCCGCCAGTTTGGTCACCAGATCATGGGGGGGGGCATGCCCCCCCCCATGATCTGGAGCGACGATCCGCCTATAGGCCTCGGCCGGGGTTCGCCCTGCCAGTCCGAGTGAGATCGCCGCGTGTTGTACAGCAAGGCGACGGAACGCCCACGATACCGATATCCGCGAAGTTCTTTATCCTTGGCACTCTTGGTCGGGGCGCCATGTTCACATTCATGAGGTCATAGGACGGGCGAGCGGGGAAGTTCTCCGCTGCAGTTCGGCAGGATCGGCGTCGGAGCGCTGGCTTGAGATTCCGGTGTGGATGTTCGACCGTTTGACCTGCTCGACCTTGCACATCTGCGTTGCACCTTACGTCGATATCGCTGCGCTGAGTGATTTGGCGAGGTTGCTGCACGCGGCGCTGCCCATTTCGGCCTTGCCCATTTCGGGCGCAGCATCGGGATCTCACGACTCGCATCGGGGAGATATAGAGGTGGCCGGGTTTGTCTGAACAGGGATCGGCAACGGTTAAGTGGATCGTCTGCCGGGTTCCTTGCCTTGCCAATATGGGGCGTCATGCAGGGAGGGCGTAGCCCTACTGGAGTGACGCCCCATATTGGTTGCCAACTTAGCTTCGCTGGCCTTTGGCTCATGCTGCAATCATTACCGGCAGGTTGTCAAAATACGCCTGATCCGGCGTCCTGGCGGCGAGGCTCGAATGTGGCCTCCTTCCATTGTAGAAGCTCAGATAACGACCGATCGACTCGCGGGCTTCGCTGACCCCGCCGTAGGCGCGGAGGTAAACCTCCTCATATTTCACCGAGCGCCACAGGCGCTCGACCATCACATTGTCGCGCCAGGCGCCCCGGCCATCCATGCTGATGGCGATTTCCTCGCGCAGCAGCACGCTGGTGAAGGCGTGGCTGGTGAACTGGCTTCTGTGGTTGCCGCCCGTGGTGCAAGAAGTTTTGATCCGATGCGCGTGTGATCGAGTGCGGTCTTCTGTCAGGCCTTCCTATGCGGCATTTTCAGAAGCCGCAGGCCAGTATGGTGATCTGCGGATCAGGTCCAAATCTACTTCCCGAGCTTTATTGCCCTTAGCCGATTACTGGTTTTCCTAATCCAGATCTGTTCGATCATTTTGCCCATTCGGGTCGTCGCCTTCTCACACCCCCTTCATCCGACGTCAGATAGATTATGCAGCGTGTCGATCATGCTGCTGCCACCTGCGCCGAATCTCGATAATCCTCATTCTTTGTCAGCAGAGCCCATATCGTCCGCGCCATCCTGTTGGCCAGCGCGATCGCGACAAGCATCCTTGGCTTTCGCGCCGCGATGCGTGCTAGCCACGAGCCTTCCGGGATCGATTTCCGGCCGAGCCAATTCAGGCGGGACATTGCTCCAATAATCAGAAGTCTGCGGATATCGCTCTGCCCCGCCTTTGATACCCGACCGAGCCGTTCTTTACCGCCTGAGGAAAATTGGCGTGGGACGAGGCCAAGCCAGGCGGCAAAGTCGCGGCCGCAGCGGAAGCACTCCATCGATGGAGCAAAGGCTTCAACGGCTAAGGCGGTCAATGGACCAATTCCGGGTATCGTCTGCAAGCGCCGTGCAATATCTGCTTTAGCTGCGAGAGCCTTGATCTTCGCCGTCCGGGCATCAATGCGAACCGTCTTCTCCGCAATCTGCTTCATCAGATCATCGCACTCGTTGCGCATCAGTTCGGGCAGGTCGCTGTTTGGTTCATCCAGGATGCCTTTGATTTTGCCGAGCTGGTGAAGTCCCTGCGGAACGACATGGCCAAATTCGTAGAGGCACGCCCGAAGAGCGTTCACCAGCTCCGTGCGCTGGTGGACCAGCCGCTCTCGAGCGCGAAACAGGATGGTACGGCTTTGCTGTTCCGTAGACTTAGGCTCGACGAAACGCATTTCTGGCCGCTGTGCAGCGAACACTATGGCTTCGGCATCCACCGCGTCGTTCTTCTGCCGCTTGACGAACGGCTTCACGTAATGCGGAGCGATCAACTTCACGTCGTGTCCGCGCCTGCTCATCTCGCGCGCCCAGTAATGCGCGCTGCCGCACGCTTCCATGACAACAATGGCGGGAGGCTGCTTGGCCATGAAATCAGCGAAACCCTGCCGCGACAGTTTCTTTCGAAACTTCGGCTGCCCCGTCATCGATGCACCGTGCAGCTGAAAAACAGATTTTGCCAAATCCACGCCGATCATCGTATCCTTTGTCACGGTTGCCGTCCTTTCCGCTAAGTGGTCTCAACACCCTAACCTGGCACATTGCGATGCCGTCTGGGGAGGGCGGCAACCACCCCATCTGCCCTGATCGGTGTTGAATATCTCCGGTTTCCCGAAGCGCGTCAACGCTTCCTCCAGCGCTTCGACGCAGAAGTCGGCCTCCATCGTGATCGACACCCGCCAAGCCAGGACTTTGCGGCTGAACCAGTCGACGATGGCCACGAGATAGACGAACCCCCTCGCCATCGGGATGTAGCTGATGTCCGTTGCCCAGACCTGATTGGGCCGCACGATCGGCAGTTTACGCAACAAGTAAGGGTAGATCTTGTGCCCAGGGGTCGGCTTCGATGTGTTCGGGCGACGGTAGATTGCCTTGATCGCCATCTTCTTCATCAGCGTGGCGACATGCTGGCGGCCGATCTCGATGCCTTCCTGCCGCAGAAGATCACGCAGCATCCGACTACCCGCGAACGGAAATTCCAGGTGCAACTCGTCGATCCGCCGCATGATGGCGAGATCGGCAGGCGGCACCGGTCTGGGCAGATAATAAATGCTGCCCCGGCTGATCCCCAGCTCCCGGGCTTGCCGCGCCAACGGCAGTGCGTGCGAACGGTCGATCATCGTTTTGCGCTCGGCAACAGTCCCGCCTTCCCGAGCGCCCCTGACAAAAAATCGTTCACCAGCGTCAGTTCACCGATCTTGGCGTGCAGCGTCTTTACGTCGATCACCGGCGCCGCAGCCTCGCTCCGCGTCTCGCTGCCAAATACACCGGCAGCCCCTTCCAGAAGCTGCCCGCGCCATTGCGTGATCTGGTTCGGATGCACGTCAAACTGCTGCGCCAACTCCGCCAGCGTCTTCTCGCCCTTCACGGCGGCCAATGCCACCTTCGCTTTGAATGCCGGGCTGTGATTCCGGCGTGGTCGTTTGCTCATCTCTACTCCTGTCACGCGGCCATCCTGGCCGCCGTCAGGCAGAAAATCCACTTATCCCGATGTGCAGTTTTGCCAGGCCACCTCTCTTTCAGAGAGACATCGATTCCGGCATAATACTCCATGGCTGTTCCTCTCATGATGCTTGGGGCCGATCACTCGGACCCTGTTTCCAACACCATCATTCTGAGGGACAGCCACCCAACTTGGCTACTCTTGAAACGCCGGCCCATTACGGCATCTAGGGTTGCGCAATGGCAATTTTTTGCATATAGTGCATCGCATTGCCTATCGTTTCAGAGCTTGCCCGATTCAAGCCATAGACAGCAGTACGGAGAGAATTATGCTTGGAATCCCCAACCTTGTCGACAATGTCGCATCTAATCAGTCGCGCGAGATTTTCTGGGATAAAGACGTATACAACCTTGAGTTGGAGCGTATTTTTGCTCGCTCGTGGCTGTTTCTGGGGCACGAGTCGCTCCTTCCCAAGCCCGGCGATTTCATCACCACCTATATGGCTGAAGACAAGGTCATCCTGTCGCATCAGCAAGATGGCTCGTTCCGGGCGTTCATCAATTCGTGTACGCACCGGGGCAACCAGATTTGCCATGCCGATAGCGGCAATGCCAAGGCGTTCGTCTGCAACTACCACGGCTGGGTTTACGGTCAGGACGGCAGTCTGGTTGATGTCCCGCTCGAAACGCGGTGCTATCATGGCCAGCTCGACAAGGCGAAGCTGGGTGCCAAGCACGTTCGGGTAGAGACGTACAAAGGCTTCATTTTCGGCTGCGGCGATGCCGACGCGCCAAGTCTGGAGGAATATCTGGGCGAGTTCCGTTGGTACCTCGATACGATCTGGGAAGGTGCCGGTGGCGGGCTGGAGCTACTGGGCCCGCCGATGAAGAGCATTCTGGCCTGCAATTGGAAGGTGCCGGCAGAGAATTTCGTAGGCGATGGCTACCATGTCGGCTGGACCCACGCCGGCGCCTTGATGCAGGTCGGCGGCGAACTTGCGGGACTGGCGGGTAACCGCGCAGACATGCCCTTCGAAAAACTCGGCTTTCAGTTCACGACCCGGCACGGGCATGGCTTCGGAGTGATCAACAACGCCGCCCCGGCGATCCACGTCAAGCGCGATGGCTGGGCAAAATACCTTGCCGACACCCGCGCTGAAGTTGGCCGAAAGTTCGGACCGGAGCGTGAAGAACTTTATGTTGGCCACTGGAACTGCTCGATCTTCCCGAGCTGCTCGTTTCTTTACGGAACCAATACGTTCAAGGTCTGGCATCCGCGTGGCCCGCACGAGATTGAAGTGTGGACCTACACGATGGTGCCGCGTGACGCCGACGCGGAAACGAAGAGCATGATCCAGCGCGAAGCCACCCGGAGTTTCGGCACTGCCGGAACGCTGGAAAGCGACGATGGCGAGAACATGTCGTCGTCCACCTTTGTCAACCGCGGAACCATCACCCGTAACGGTCGGATCAGCTCAAGCATGGGTGTCGGCTTCGAAGGTCCACATCCGGTTTTTCCGGGGATTGTTGGATCCAGCTTCATCGGCGAAACATCCCATCGCGGCTTCTATCGATTCTGGAAGGAAATGCTGGATGCGCCCGATTGGAAAGCGGTGAAGGCAAACGACGACACCTGGGATTCGATGTTCACCAATCGTAATTACTGGAACGACAAAGTCGACGCAGCCGAGTAATCCACAAACTTTTTCAAACGTATCGAATGCCGGAGAGTTTATGTCGGGGAAACAGACCTTAGCGGGATTGGATGTCCAATCCGCGATCGAAATGCATTATCGTAGCGAAGTCCGGATGCTGCAGAACGGGCAATACCGAGAATGGTTAGCGGACATGGTCGCCGAAGACATCCATTACTGGATGCCGATTTATGAACAACGCCTGATCCGCGACCGTCGCCCCGACCCGACACCCGACGATGCTGCAATTTATAATGACGATTATGGCGAGCTCAAGCAACGCGTAGAGCGGCTTTATACCGGCACCGTATGGATGGAGGATCCGCCGTCCAAGATCCGGTACATGGTCGGCAACGTCGAAGCTTTCGATGCAGGCGATGGAGAGTTCGAAGTTTATTCAAACGTGGTCGTCTATCGCAACCGCCGCCAACTTGAAGTGACCGTTCATACGCTGGGGCGTGAGGATAAGCTGCGCCGGGTTGGTGATGGCTTCCAGGTGTTCCGGCGCAAGCTGCTGATCGATGCGCGAGTGACGCAAGACAAGAACCTGTACTTTTTCTGCTAGGAACGCGCCAAAGAGCGCAAAAGGGGAGACTGAATATGCAAGCTTCTGCTGCGATCATTGAAAGCCAGGGCGGGAAATTTATCCTTGATACGGTTGATATTGAAGATCCCCGCGATGGGGAAGTGCTTGTCAAGATCGCTGCAGCCGGGATGTGCCACACCGATCTGAGCGTTCGCGACCAGTACATGCCAACGCCACTTCCTGCCGTGCTGGGGCATGAAGGAGCGGGCGTAGTCGAAAAGGTCGGGCGCGGTGTCACCGCAGTCAAGCCGGGCGACAAAGTCGTGCTGTCATTCAGCTATTGTGGAACCTGCCCGTCTTGCATGAAGGGACACCAGGCCTATTGCCCGAGCCTTTTCCCGCTCAATTTCTTGGGCCGGAGGCTGGACGGATCGACCCCGATCCGCCGCAACGGAGAAGAGGTGAATGCGTGCTTCTTCGGCCAGTCCTCATTCGCGACCTACTCGATCGCTAACGAAAGCAACTGCGTCAAAGTTTCCGACTCCTCGCCGATTGAGCTTCTCGGCCCGTTGGGCTGTGGAATTCAGACCGGCGCAGGCACCGTCTTCAATGCGCTGCAGCCTCCCCCAGGCTCGTCGATCGCGATCTTCGGCGTCGGCTCGGTTGGACTCAGCGCGGTGATGGCTGCGAAGTCTTCCGGCTGTCTCAAGATTATCGCAGTCGATCGCAATCCCACGCGTCTGAAGCTGGCCCGTGAGCTTGGTGCGACCGATATTATCGACGCAACGAACACCAATGCCCAGGAAACGATCATTGGCTTGACGGGCGGCGGCGCGGACTATGCGATCGATACCACCGCCATTCCGCAGGTTCTGCGAAGCGCGGTAGACAGTACCCATACCATGGGAGAAACCGCTGTGGTCGGTGGGGCAAGGCTCGGCACCGAATTTTCTCTCGACATGAACAACATGCTGTTCGGCCGCAAACTGCGCGGCGTGGTCGAAGGTTCCAGCACTCCGCAGGTCTTCATTCCGCAATTGATTGCGATGCGCGAAGCCGGCCTGTTCCCGTTCGAACGGCTCTGCTCGTTCTACGACTTCGACCAGATCAATCAGGCTGTCGAGGATACGGAAATTTCCGGTAACGCAATCAAGGCCATTCTCAAGATGTAATGCGGCACTGCGCCCTCTATGCGGTCGATCGCGGCAACAGAGTGCGGCGCAAGTCTCCACCGATTAGGGGCCGATCAACCTGCAGGGCCACAAAATGGGAGCGAACGGACAGGAGCATCGCCTGCCGTTCGCTCTTGGTGCTCTAAGCGGCAACCCGCACGTCAGTGACCAGGTTTGGGTTTATTATTCTGAAGTCGAATAGAGACTGGCGTACCGCTTGCCTCGCACTTGGCGGATGACGCTAAGGACCGTCATAATGTTTGGGAAGTACAAAAAGATGGGCCAAAAGCCCCAAGTTGCGGCGTCATGAACTCGATCGATGGAGCGCCCCAAGTCGGGACGTCAACTATTGCGGACGGATCCCAACCGACAACCGGGCTTCCAGTTTCTCGTCGGTTCTGGGCGGCACTCTCGATGTGGAGTGCCATATTTCTTACCATTATGGACGTATCAATTGCTAACGTAGCGCTGCCTTTCATCTCGAAAGGTTTGGCCCTAACTGCGGCAAAATCGGTATGGGCAGTCAACGCCTATCAGATCGCCATAGTGATGGCCCTTTTGCCGATGGCAAAGGCCGCTGAAATCCTTGGCTACAAGAAAGTCTATCTGGGCGGCCTCTTGCTTTTCATGCTTGCAGCCGTTGGCAGTATCAACGCAAGCAGTTTGGCAGTTCTCGCGTCGTCGCGCTTTGTGCAAGGTATCGGTGCCGCGGCAGTAATGGTGGTCAGCGGGGCATTGGTTCGGACAATCTACCCTCCCGCATTGGTCCCGCGCGGCATAGGATACAATACCATCGCCGTTTCGATTGCTTCGGCCGCCGGACCGGCGGTCGGTGCGCTCGTCCTTTCGATTGCGGGATGGCACGCCATTTTTGCAGTGGGGCTTCCGTTCGGCTTGCTCGCGCTTGCACTCGGATTCTGGGCAATCCCTTCGACCGGGTCGCAGAAGAAGCCATTCGATTATCGTTCGGCCTTGTTGTGCTGTGCGGGCTTCGCGGCAATATTCCTCTTCCTCAATGATCTGGCCCAAGATTCCGTTTCTCGGTGGACATTGCTTTCAATCGGCGTCGCGATTCCGGCCATATGGTTCCTCGGTAAACGCACAACAGCCAACCAGGACTCGATGGTACCGCTCGATTTGCTGAAGCTGGACTCACTGCGCACAGCTTATGCTATGTCTGCAACAGCCTATGCTGTCATGATGCTGATCACATTGTCATTCCCCTTCATTCTGCAACAACGGTTTCACTTCAAACCTGAGACTATCGGCCTTTTCATGGTGCCACTGCCGCTCGGCATCGTGATTGCAGCGTTCGTTTCCGGGCGTCTGGTCAGTCGCTATCCATCAGCCTGGCTGTGCGCTTCGGGGTTGATCGTCCTAACCGGTGGCGCAATTTGGCTGTCATTGCTGCAACCGGGCGTTTCGGCTTTGCTGATCGTCGCAGCGGCAGCGATTTGCGGCATCGGCTTCGGCATTTTCCAGGTTCCCAACAACCATAGCATGATCGCTATTGCTCCACACGCCCGCGCTGGAGCGGCTTCGGCAATGCTCTCGTTGTCACGGCTGATCGGTCAAACGCTAGGGGCCATCGTGGCCGCATTGCTGTTTCGCAGATTTGGCGCACAGAGTGATGCGCCAATCATAGCTGCGGCCTTGATTGCACTGGCAGTGGCAAGCGCAACCCTGCTACGTAAAGATCTAAGCAGGTCAGCTATGGTTGAGTGACCCCTGGGCGCGTGGGTCGTAGTCGGTGCAAGTGGTCGTTTAAAGGCGGCCCCGTCAACGATGATTATGGACGCTATTGGAACTGGAATTGGGTCGTGCGGCTGAGCGGAACAGGAAAGTGTCGTAAGGGTCGATATTTCTTTTCAAAAGTCCCATTCGGAATTAGGTTGGCTTAGCGGCCTGAGACCGCCGTTGGCGACGGCGTCGGGCACGGAGAAGTCGTAGCGCCCGAGGAAATTGATGTGACGCCAGGATATCGGCGAAAGTCGGGCGATATCGGCGGGCAACGCTAACGCCGGGTTTCGTATTTGGGAAGCCATAGGAGCGAAATTTGATGTCTCGTCAGCGCCAACTTCACCTCGGTGCGTTCATGCGACCGGTCAGTATCCACACCGGTGCCTGGCGCTATCCCGGAGCGATCCACGACGCCAATTTCAATTTCCATGCGATCAGGCAATTTGCGCGCAAACTGGAGGAGGGAAAGTTCGATGCCTTCTTCATGGCCGATCATCTCGGCGTGCTGAACATGTCGGTCGATGCTCTGCGGCGCAGCCACACCGTCACGTCGTTCGAACCCCTTACTCTGCTGTCAGCTCTGGCGGGCGCTACCGAACGGATCGGCCTGGTTGCGACTGCATCGACCACCTTTGAAGAACCCTTTCATGTAGCGCGTCGGTTTGCTTCGCTTGATCATCTCAGCGGCGGGCGGGCTGGTTGGAACGTCGTGACCACTGCAAACCCTGACAATGCCAAGAATTTCGGTTACGAAGTGCAGCCGGAACATGACGGCCGCTATCTGCGCGCCCGCGAATTCTACGATGTGGTGACCGGCCTGTGGGACAGTTTTGCAGAGGATGCTTTCGTCTGCGATGCCGAGAGCGGAATATATTTCGATCCTCAACGGATGCACGTACTCGATCACAAGGGACCGCATTTTTCAGTTCGCGGCCCGCTCAACATTGCTCGCCCGGTCCAGGGATGGCCGGTCATTTTTCAGGCCGGCGCCTCGGAAGCGGGGCGTCAGCTGGCCGCCGAAACGGCTGAGGTTGTCTTCGCTGCAGAATCGAATCTCGATGGTGGCAAGCGTTTCTATGCCGATGTGAAAGGGCGAATGGCGCAAGTCGGGCGGCATCCCGATCATCTGAAAATTCTGCCCGCAGCATTCGTCGTCGTTGGCGAAACGCTCGAGCAGGCCCAGGCCAAGCGTGCCCATCTCGACAGTCTGGTCCATTATGAAAGCGGCATTCAATCGCTCTGTGGCCTGCTTGGGTTCGACGTGTCGGGCTTTGATCCCGATGGCTTGCTCCCGGAAATCCCTGAAACCAACGCTAGCAAAACTGCGCGGGAAAAAATTATCGAGGATGCCCGGGCGCATAATCTGACGATTCGCCAGCTCGCCGCAAGGGCCGGCAGCTATGCGGGGCTCGCCTTTATCGGCACGCCGTCGTCGATCGCCGACGAAATGGAAATTTGGCTGGAGGAGCGTGGGTCAGATGGGTTCGTCGTCATGTTCCCCTATCTTCCGGAAGGACTGAACGACTTTGTCGATATGGTCGTGCCCGAATTGCAGTGCAGGGGCATTTTCCGAGAGGAATACGAAGGTACGACATTGCGCCACCATTTCGGACTACCACGGCCTGAAAATCGCTTCTTCTAATTCCGCTTGTCCGCCAGCGGATAGGCAGCGTAGGATGAAGGTTGATCACGGCAATGAGAAATGACAAGCAAGGACGCAGCTGACGAATTCTGGCAATTTTCGCTGGAAGTCTATGCAAGACCGCAAGTTGCTGACCTGTGCTTGGTTCTGCAGGACGAGCATGGTTTCGACGTCAACATTTTGTTGTTATGTCTATGGCTGGCGCAAGGCGAGGGCAGGGCTCTCAGCCAATTCGAGATCGGCGACCTGCTAGGTGGTGTTGCTGCATTGAACGAAAACATGGTCTGGCTGGTGCGCGATGCGCGGCGGTGGGCCAAGTCGTGGCTTAAGCAGGCACCGGACCTGCAAGCGGTAGCTGCGAGAGACAAGCTTTACACCAGCTTGAAGGCGAGCGAACTTCAGATGGAGCGCCAGATCCAGATCGAACTGGTCCGATGTCTTGTCTATGATGGCCAGCAGCAGGGCCAATCACTGGACTTGTCCGCACAATCCGCCGCGCGATTGAGCCTGGAGGCTTATCGCGCGGCAATTGCGGCTCCGGAGGGTACTGCCGCGCTGCTGACGCGGTTGGCCCTCAAGACCCTTTCTTAACCGGCTTCGCCGGTGTCGTCACGGGCGGTTTTGCACTCATGATATGAGCGTAAATCTCATCGATCTCTGCGTCGCTCAGCTCAGTTGGCCGGAATGGCGGCATCTCGATTAGCCCCTGACGCACGATCGCGCGCAAATATTCCAACTCAAGATCGTCTCTGCCGATCAGCGATGCCACCGGTCGTCCCGCTTGTTCAAGCAGCATCGTTCCAGGGTGACCCGGGCCGGGATCATGGCATCCCGCGCACATCAAAGCGTAATTTTCTGCGCCGTCGGGTTTTTCGGCCGTCGGGTTGCTGTTGCAGGCGCTCAATATACCAAGGAGCGAAATGGCGATCAATTTTTTCATTATGCCTCTAACTCGATTGATTGCAGGGCAGATCAGGCGGATGCGAACAGCGCAGTTGGGTCGAGCGCCTTTTTGACCTTAGTGTGAAGGTTTGAAAGGCCGCCAGAAGCAAACGTCTTGTCGACCGTGGCGCGCAGGCCCGGTTCGGTGAATACCTGCCCGAATCCGGCCTCCGCTTGTGCCCCGATCAAGGCTTCGGCGCAGGCGCGCGCGCGCGCTGCGCTGGCCGTGTCCGAACCAGTGCTCGGAAGGAACTGGCGGTGGTTGGCTGAACGCCATATGGCGACAGCTTCACTGACCATATCGAAATCATGCTCTGCGCAGGTGTCGCGTGAAAGCTCGTAGAGGCGCATCGCGTCTTCACCATCGACCGGGCTGACCGGGTTGACGGTCAGCGCCTGGTTGCCGCTCCACTGTGCGATTGCTGCCGGAGGGCTGGCCACAGCGCCTGTCATAGTCCCCATTCGCCATGACCAGAGCCGGGGATCGACGCCACGACCGTCTGCGATGACTTTCGCCCCGGGGACCGATCCGAAGGCGCCGTTGACCAGATCCCACAGGATCGGGACGTTGTCTGGCAGACCGTAGAGCGAACCGTAGAGATTCCAGTACCCCAAACCCAGCGCCTTACCAGCCGCTTTGACCGCACTGGCCGCCATCGGGCCATTGCCGCCGTAGTCGTTGCGCTTCTTGCCGAGCAAGGCGGCTTCGTGAAGCGCATTGCTTACGGCAACGCCGTTGGCCACAACCATGTTCAGTTTGAGGGGACCGAGCACATCGAGCAGCGGAGCCAGCCCGTCCTCATTTTCCACGGTAACCATGAACGTCTTGAAAGCAGGCGGTTCCGGCATCAGCCACGTGCCGACCTTGGTTGGCACGGCGAAATCGGATTGTGAGAACAGTCCGTCGACCCACGGGCCGTACCCGAACTTGAACAATTGCCAGCAGGTACTTTTGGGCATCGCGCCCATGCCGGTGCGGACCAGCCTGCCATCGGCGAGCATGACCTCAAGGCCGCATTGCATCAGACTATGATCCGAATAGGGTGTGTAGCCCGCGCTCCGTTCCACGAAGCTGGCGGCCACGCTCGCATCGGGATTGCCGGGGGAATCCACCCAAAGCTTGATATTCTTGCTTCTGATATAGGCATCGAGCTCGCGGAAGGTGACGCCGGGTTCGACCAGGCAGTAAGCCAGCTCCTCGTTCACCTCGAGGATCTGGTTCATGCGCTGCAAATCGAGCACGATAACCTTGTCCAGCCCGGTTTTCTCAAGACCATGCGCGCCATTACAAACAGGCTGCAATACCCCGCCAGCGCCTTTCGCCGCACTTAGCGCAACTGCCAGCTGCGCTTCATTTGCAGGCAAGACCACGCCGACCGGAATGGCGAGGGGTGTGGCGTAGCGGGCCAGTACGGCGGGCGATAGGTCGACCGCTCCCGCGCCCAGAGCCGCTTCAATTGCTGTCAGTGCAGCCGCCTGGCGAGCCTGATCTATCATCCTTGTTTCCTCATTTGCCTATTGCTGAAGTATTTTGGGATAGCGATCGAGATTTCCCGCATTGACGGCGAAGTCTGCCGAGCGGACCCCGGCCCCGATGGTGCTGGCCGGTTCGCTGTCACGCCATGAAAAGCAGCAAGTCACGCAGCGATAGATCGTCCAGACAACGGTGTTGTCCTCGCGCCCCTGATAGTCTTCGATTGCGCCTGTACTCGAACAGCGCGGACAGAGCGTCTCGCTCATTTTGCAACTCCTTGCTGAAGTAACCGGATTGCCTTGCTCAACGCGTCAATGTCCGGGCCAGTCGGTGGACTAACGAGATGTGCCTCGCCGATGGGATCGGGCCGCAGGTAGCTTGTCGCGTCAATGATCAGCCGGTGGCCCTTGCCAGGCACGACCGCAGACGGGTCGATCGGCACGGCAGGCATGTTGGGAAGCACGATTATATCGTCGGCGCGGGTACGCGTCGACAGCGCCCACATGACTTGGTTAAGGTCGAAAGGATCAACATCGGCATCAACCATGATCAGGTTCTTGAGATACATAACGCCGTGCGGCGTGCTCAGCGCACGCAGAGCAACGGTCTTGGCGAAGCCCGCCATCCGGTTTTTGACCGAGATGATCCCGGTCAAACCGTGTTGGTAGAGCGCGTTGACGGCAGTGACTTCGGGAAAGTCCTTGCGCAACTGGGCATATATAGGCGCGGAGGTGTGCAACCCGATCAGCGTGTCGTGCTCGGTCCAGCCACGGCCGATGTAGATATTCTCGAAGATCGGGTCTCGACGATGTGAGACAGCCGTGACTTTGAAGATTGGCACCTTCCGGACGCCGCTATAGGAGCCAGGGAATTCGCCGAATGGTCCTTCCAAGACTCGTTCGCCCAATTGCATTTCAGCTTCTATAACGATTTCGCTGTCCGCGAGAATATCGACACCGTTTCCCGACTTGGTCAGTCTGATCGGCGCACCCATCATCGCGGATGCGTAGGAGTATTCGGATTCATCATAACCTATGGGAGTGGCTGCGAAGACGGCAAGCCCTGGATGATTACCGAGCATTACCGCAATTTTGAGCGGCAGACCGGTACGTTCAGCGGCCATGATCTGCCGACCCATGTCGTGCGAGGGAATGGTCATTAGGCTGAAGCAATCCGGGCCTTGCAGCTGCAGCCGGTAGATTCCGACATTCTGCTTGCCGAAATTATCGGGATCTTCCGGATCGCGCGATGCGATCGAAGCCTTGCCCATGAAGAAGCCGCCGTCATATTCGTTGATGCGATAAACCGGGAGGATATCGTAGAGATTGATTCCGCTTTCGACCCGGCACTCGTGGACCGGAGCCTGCCCTTCGGGAACGTAACTGATCTGAGCATCGGCATCGCCCCAACGACCGGCGATCTCGAAGAACAGCTCGCGGATTGTCGTGCCCTTGGGTCGCCCCAGCAGCAACGCGATATTGTCCCACGAACCGTGGACGCCCACCACTGTCCGCTTGCCGGGATAGCCGGCGATGTTGTCGAACAAGATTGCGGGTGCACCATTGGCATCGCGCGAGGCCGCGACCGCGATATTGCGCAGGTCGGGTTCCGGAAGCACCCGTTCGCTCCAGGTGATCGCCTGGCCTTCGCCTTCAAGGAGTTCAAGAAAGTCCCGCAACGAGGAAATGCCGCGCGCTTTATTGGCCAAGTCGTTCATATTCGGTTCCTTACGCGGGCGGCATTAGTGACCACTGGGATTGGCCGTGGCGGACTGGATCGTAACCCATTTCCACTCCGTCATGATCTCGAGGTCGGCCTCGGTGCCCTCGCGTCCGAAGCCGGAAGACTTGGTCCCCCCGAACGGTACGTGCGGCTCGTCATAGAGGGTCGGAGCGTTGATGTGGACCATGCCGCTTTCGGCCTCGTGAGCAAAGCGCAAGGCCTTGTCGAGATCACGGGTGAAGATCGAGGCGGATAGGCCGTATTCGGTATCGTTCGCCAGTTCGATCGCCTCGTCGAGCGTGTCGAATGGATAGAGCGAGGTGACCGGCCCGAAGGTTTCTTCGTAGCAGACGGTCATGTCGGCAGTAACGCCGCGCAGCACCGTGGCGGAGCAGCAGTTGCCAGTCCACTCCGCACCGGCCAGCACTTCGGCCCCTTTTGCGCGGGCATCATCGACGTGGCTGCGCACCCGATCGCGTTGGCGTTCGGAGATGATTGGGCCAAGCATGGTGGTGGGTTCGCGCAGGTCGCCCATCTTGGCTTTGGAAGCTGCGGCGGCGAAGGCCTTCGCAAAATCATCAAACATGGAGCGTTCGACATAGATGCGCGACGCGCCCATGCAGACTTGGCCCTGGAACATGAAAATGCTGAACAGTGCCGCTCCAACCGCTTTTTCCAGGTCGGCATCGGCGCAGACGATCAGCGGGCTCTTGCCGCCGAGCTCAAGCGTATATTTCTTGAGGTTCCTCGCTGCGATCCCGGCAATGTGCTTGCCGACGCGCGAGGAGCCGGTGAAAGTGATCGCAGCGATATTGGCATGCCCGGTTAGTGCATCGCCGATTTCGGCACCGTTGCCGTAGACGATGTTGAACAGGCCATCAGGAACGCCGGCCTCACGCCACAGATCTGCGAGCAGGTCAGCCAGGCGCGGCGCGGCTTCCGATGGGAGCAGAACGAAGCCGTTGCCGGTCGCAAGCGCCATGGCGGACTGCTTGATACCCTTGATCAGCGGAACATTGAACGGCGTTATGCCGGCAACGACACCCACCGGCTGACGCAGGCTCATGCTGAAGCGGCCCGGTGTGTCCGAAGGAATGGTTTCGCCGCGGACCCGGCGCGGAACCCCGGCGGCAGCACGAAGGAAACCGATGGCAAAGCGGGTCTCAAAGCCTGCTTTGGCAACCGGCGAGCCGACCTCATCGATCAGCACTTCCTGGAACTTGGCGACGTCTCGTTCCATGATTTCCGCCGCCTTGAACATCCAGCCCTCACGGACTGCGGCAGGGAGGTCGCGGTGCATGCGGAAGGCTGCCACGCCGGCCTCGACCGCGCGGTTGACGTCGTCGGCGGTGCCTGCGGCGGCCCTTGCGTAGACACTGTCATCGATCGGATTTAGATCGTCGAAATAGACGCCACTGCCTGGCGCTACCCGGGCTCCGCCTATCCAGTGGTCGAGATTCTTCATCGTACTACGATCCTTGATTCAGGTGGACATGCCGCCGTTTCGATCACGATGTCGTGCGCATCGACTTGGGCCAGATGCCCTGCTTGCCGGGTGAGAGAATGCCGTTGGGGTCCATCACGTCCTTGATGCGTTGGTGAAGGTCCCACAGTGCGCCATCGTTGTGCTTATAGGTCTTGGCGATCTGGTCCATGAAGGCGAGGTGGGTGCGGTACTCGCCAAAACCACTCTCTGCCGCTTCGGCGACCAGCACGCCAAAAAGGTCGTAGGCGCTTTTGCGCATAGCCTCGTCGGCCCGGTCGTACATGATCATCAGAATGTGATGCATGTCGCGCCAGCCGACCAGGAATTCACCGATATAGTCGAAGCCATGGTCGTGGCAGCGGCTCTTGATCAGGTTGTACTGGGCAAGTGCTTCCGAACCGTTCGGTGCCAAGAGCGGAGAGAAATTGACGTGTCCACCGCCGCCGATCCAGTTCATGATGCTGAATTCGGTCATGTTCGGTTCACCGCGCATCAGGCGTACGCGATAGTCCCAGGCGGGATCATTCTCACGATCGAGGTACAGCTTCGCTCCGGGAATGCTCATCAGGGCATCCTCGACGATCTTCCAGTTGTTCTCGATAATAGGCGGCGGGCCGTAGAGTGCGCCGTAATAGTTCCACATCCCCAGTTTGTGGTCCGAGGCGATCTGTTTGCGGATCGACTGCGGCAGCGGGCCCTTGCCGTCGAAGTAATGGCGACGTGTGGTCTTGGCCGAGACTTCCCACAGAAGATCGACCGCCACGGCGGCGTTCGGGATGATCTGGTTGACCTTCAGCGGCCGGGTGATCTCGAAGATCGCCTCGAGATCTTCCTCGCGCTCGTAGGTTATCATGAACGGCTTGTAGCCGGGAGGTTCAGGCATCAGCCAGATGCCCATTTTCGTAACAACGCCGAAATTCGACTGGGTAAACATGCCGTCGAACTGCGGACCGGCGGCGTGCTTGGTCACCTGCCAGTGTTTCGACCCCGCGAGTGCGCCCTGGCCGGTCCGTATTACTTCGCCGTCGGCCAGCACCACCTCCATGCCGCACTGCATGGTGAAATGGTCGCCATAAGGGGTGTAGCCTGCGCCATGTTCCAGCGCATTGCCCATCACACCGCCCCATGCTGGCGCTGCGGGATCGATCCAGAGCTTGCTGCCGATCGCGCGCAAATGGCGGTAAAGCTGCATGTACGAAACGCCTGGTTCGACAAGGGCATAACCGTATTTCTCGTTGACTTCGATAATCCGGTTCATCCGACGCAGGTCAAGCATCACATAGCCGGACTTGCGCGGGGCAGGGCCGCCATAAGCGAAGTTGCGCCCGGTGCCGATTGTCCAAATGGGTATCTTATAGGCGTTGGCGATCTTCAGGATATTCTTAATCTGTTCGACGCCTTCAGGAGCAACAGCCGCTGAAGGCAGAAACTCACCGTCGGCGAGGGGTGAATAAGCGTCCCTGTAGCTCGACAGCGGTTGTTCATCGACGTACACACGGTCCTTGCCGACGACTCCTGCGAACTCGTCGAGCGCATTGGAGAAATCGGAGGCGGCAACTCCTTGGGGAACAATGCTGCTCACGATTGATATCCTTCAAATTCATGAACCCATGACACCAGCATACCAGGGCTGCTGACAACTAACGCGCAGGCCCCGGAAGTGCAGGCGTTTGGGACTTGACGTGATCTGCTGCCAATGGCGCTCTGCAACTGGTGAGCAATTGCCACCGGCCAAGCGTGTGTCGTGTTCTCAATCAGGCGTACGCTTCCTTCGGTGCGATGACCCCATCTGCCGCCCGCATAGTGATGCTGCCAGAACTGCCGCGCATGCGCGCCGCGTTCGCCCAGCAGCTGCCCTGCGATCATCGCGACGGGATCAGATGTCATTCCGATAACCGTCCCCGTCGTTGCTTCAAGTTCGTGCAGTAAGCCATTGAGCGATTGGTCGATGCGGATCACTTCACCTGCAAAGCCGCTGTCGATCAGAGCGGAAGCGAACTGGCGGCTTTCAGGCACGCCACTTTCCTCAACCACGGTGACAGTGCGGCTCCGGCCCGGTTCAAACCGCGCAAGTGTACCCAGCCCAACGGCAGCGGTGCCGAGCGCTCCGGCTCCCAAAACATCCCTACGCCTTAGATACCAAGTCATCATGCCTGCCTTTCGATTTTCTTGAGTGGCAATGCCGGATCGGGGTTTTCGCCAGTCAATCCCTGCCAACGATTCTCCAGGTTGCGATGAAGTCCGAATTGATCAAGCACCCGCATGCAGCTGTGATCGATAATTTCGTCGATTTCGAGTGGGCGATTGTAAAACGCTGGTACGGGGGGGAAGATCACCGCGCCCATTTCTGTGCACGCAGTCATGTTGCGAAGGTGTGCCAGATTAAGCGGCGTTTCTCTCGTCATCAGCACCAGTTTGCGCCGTTCCTTAAGCATGACGTCCGCCGCGCGTGTAATCAGATTGTCGGACAGGCCATTGGCGACTGCAGCCAATGTCCGCATTGAGCATGGCGCGATCACCATGCCTTCGCACAGGAACGAACCGCTCGCGATGCTCGCCCCTACATTGCGGCTGCTGTGCACGACGTTTGCAGCATCCTCGAATTGCTGCCGCCCATCGACAAGCTCTTCGCGGATGTTGAGCAAGGCGGCCTGCGACATGACCAAATGCGTTTCCCAGCCAGCTTGATCTTTCAGCATTGTCAACAGACGCAACCCGTAGATCGCACCGGTTGCTCCGGTTATGGCAACGACGATCCGTTTCACGAGCGCACAGCGCCAACAAAGGTTGGTTCTAAAACTTCAACGAATGGACAAGATACACTTGTCATCAATCTGTCACCCTTCCCCTTCGTCTGAGACAAAAGGGGGCGGCAAGTTAAGCCGCCCCCCGATCCTAAGTTTTAGAATTCATAACCGACCCTGAGGAACCATTCCCGTGGGCGGGAAAAGTTGGCAGTTGCCAGACCAGCCACATCAAGATCGACAAAGCCACCTTGGATGTACCGCTTATCAGTCAGATTGGTAACGCCTCCGGTGATCGTGAAATGATCTCCAGGGAGGGTGTATGAAGCGTTCGCACCGAACACGCTGTAAGCGGGTTGGAAAAGTTGCGGGCTGTTGATAGCGTCCTTGAAAGTTGAACTCTGATGATACCAATCACCACGGAGTACCAGCTTGCCGTTTTCATTGTCGAGCACAGTCGCATTCGCTGCAACGGTTCCTGTCCATTCAGGCACCATAGCGAACTTGGAGTCGATGTTCACAGGAAACGCGCTCGCAAGCACCGAGCGATAGCCAGCGTCCAGATAGCCCAGGCCGTAGTCAATCCGCAACCAATCGGTCGGGGCAGCCTGTCCCTCGATTTCAAAGCCTCTGATCCGTCCGACACCACCGTTGCGTGCCTTGGGTGCAATGCCCTCGCTGACGACGATCTGGATGTCGGTATAATCAGACTGGAACACCGCCATGTTCAACCGCAGGCGGCGATCGAACAACTCGGTCTTGAGGCCGACCTCGTAGGATTCGACGAATTCGGGCGTGAAGGAGGGGGTTACCAGTTCGCCCGGGAAGATACGCTGGGTGAAACCGCCGTTCTTGAATCCCTTCGAATAAGAGACATAGCCCATGACATCATCACTGAACTCGTAGTTTGCCGACACTGCCGGGGTCCACTCCTTGGCCTTGGCGGCAACTTCGACAGCGGGGACAACGTGGTTGCCGCCCGGATTGGTTGCCGAGGGAACGCAGGTTGGATCGGGGAACCCATCAGGCCCGAGCACTGGCGCAGCCTGTCCGGTGATACAGCGAGCAAACTGGATGAACACACCATCTGGATATGGGCCAGGCAAACCGGCCGTCCGATCGACGGTGATGACTTGCACAGACGGATCGAAGCGCTTTGTTTCGTCAGTGTAGCGAATGCCCGGGGTGATCGAAAGCCGGTCCGTAACCTCAAATGTCGCCTGAGCGAAGGCGGCGTAACTGTCATTGTCGATCCCGCCGCCGCTAAAGAAATCGGCGAAGCCAAACTGCAGCAGCTCGTCGCCGAACCCCTTCTCCTTAAGGTAATACGCGCCGAGAGTAAATTTCAACCGGTCGTCCAGCACACTTCCGTTCAGTTGAAGTTCCTGGGAGGCCTGCCACAGGTCGAGCTTGTTGGTATTCTGGAGTACCACGTGTGGCGTTGCGTCAAAGTCTGACTCAATGATTGAATTTTGTTCGCGATAGGCGCTGATCGATTTCAGGGTCAGATTCCCTAAATTATACTCCAGCGTGAGGTTTGTACCCCAAAGGTCGAAATCGGACTGGTTGTTGCTGCCAGCCCATGTCGTGTCGATGTCACCGGTAACCCAGCGAGAGGAGACACAGTTGGGATTATCAAGGGGTGCCAGTTCGCCGGGCGCACCGCACTGACCGGCCCCGCCGCCGAGCTTGTTGTATCCAAAATTCGCACTTGGGAAAGCGAACGTACCGTTGGGAGTGGTGACGAACTGCAACAGATCGGGCGAATCCCGGTTTTCGATAAGAGTATTTGAGGCGGTCCCTTCGCGACGAATGTTAACGTCGCCTGCCAAGGTCGCGGTGAAAACATCACTTGGTTCCCACTTGAAGGCTACGCGTCCTGAGAAACTGTCCTTGTCGCCCTGCCGGTCACCGTCAACCAGCCGCAACTGGTAGCCGTCGCGCGTTTCATAGGATGCGACCGCTCGCATGGCGAGCGTGTCGCTGATGGGAATATTAATGATCCCCTTGATGTCCGCCCGATTGAACCGACCGGTAGCGGCCTCGAGCTTGAGCTCAAACTCGTTGGAAGGCTCGCGGCTGTTGACGATGATCGCGCCGCCAATGGTGTTCTTGCCGAAGAGCGTTCCCTGGGGCCCACGAAGGATCTGTACACTTTGGATGTCGGCCATTTCCAAGAGACCGCCAACCGACCGCGCCACATAGACACCATCAACATAGATGCCCACGCCAGGGTCTACCGTGATATTGTAGTCAGTTTGCCCCACACCACGGATGAAAGCGGTGAGTGACGCGCTTGATCCAGAGATATTCGCAACTGGCTGGATAGCGACGTTCGGCGCGTAGGATGCAACCTGCGCGACGTTGGATATCTGCCGACCTTCAATCATGTCACCGCTCATCGCAGTAATTGCGATTGGGGTGTCTTGCGCATTTTCTTCACGTTTGCGTGCGGTCACCACAATTTCATCGAGACCTCCACTGCTCTGTTCGACGGCTGCTTGGACATTTGCCGCATCTTGCGCCCAAGCGGGGGCGGATGACACGACCATAGCTAAACCGCTGCCAGCCAAAAGAAATATTCTGTGCCTATTCTGGTTCATTTCCATCTCCCTAAATACTTGTTTTAATTAAATCATTGGAACGAATAAGATTATAAGAGGAATTGGGATCAAAAGCTTCTTTTTTAGAGCGGTCATGCTAACTGGGGGCTTCCTATCGACCACACTACGCTGCCAAAAGCGGGGCTACGAGTTTCTTAAAATTGTAAAGGAAAGCTTCCTTCATTGCACCCAACACCCTATCTCTGAAAGCAGCCTTTACGACGCTAAATACGTGCGACTTTGCATCGAGCGCGGCCAAACGCCATGCTGTCGAGAGCGACGATGGTTTTTGGACCCACACCTCGGAAGCTCCCATCCATATTAATCTTTTATAAACTTCATAATTTGAATTTTAATCAAGAAGATAACTTTCAAGAAAATCGAGGCGATCGTTGCCCCAGAATATCTGATCATCGACAAACATCATCGGCGCGCCGAATACGCCTCGCTGGTAGGCTTGCGTACGGGCCTTGCGGTATTCGCCCCGGCCCGCGGGTGAAGCGACGAATTCGCACAATGCATCTGCGTCCAATCCAACGTCTTCGGCACAGCCGCGCAACTCATTCCGATCGCGCGGATCAATCCCGATCCCCCAGATTCGGTGGAACGCGGCACTAACAAATGCTTCCGCCCGGCCTTGGCTGCGGGCATAAAGCGCTGCACAGTTCCAATCCGAACAGGCGAAGCTCGCGGGAAACGTCAAAGGTACCCCGTACTTGACCGCCCAGCGCTCCAAATCGGCCATCAGGACCTTTATCTTGGGAACAACTTCGCGGTTGGACGGGCCATAGTTTCCGGCAGCAATCTTCGCCTCCGGAATGTCGATCGGCCAATATTCGATCAGGCAGCCGGTCCTGCGGGCCAAATCAGGCAGTTTCGCCTGCGCGAGGTAGCTGAACGGACTGATGAAATCGAAATAGAAATCGATCTTTTTGGTCATGACGCGGCTCCGTAACCCACTAGCTTTTCGTAGTTTTCCCAGAATCCAACGATTGAGCCCTCGGTGACCAGGTGATCTGCATCGTCCGCACGGCCTCCGCCCATGGCGATGTAAGATTCTGCTTCCATTTCGCCAATGACGGCCCTTTGGACGATTTCGACAGCTTCACCATCTTCCATGGAGATCAGCCCGGCCGGACCGATCAGGTTGGTTTGCTTTTGCCGGATAGCCTGCATCTCGGCATCATCATCAGCGTAGCCGAAATGGGTCCAGACAAGCTCGAAGCCGTCGGTGCCCTTGGTTAGTATCTGCCGCACCGCCAGGGTGTTCTGAATCTGCTGGAGCACCAGATTCGGGAACACTGCGAGGATAACGAGGGTTATGCCATCATCGAATTCCTGCCGACCTTTAAGGAGCGACATGTCCTGCAGCTTGAAATCGGTGTTAAAGGTGCGAGAATCCCCATAGGCCTGCTTATCCGCGGCATCGTCGTTGCTGGCAGCGATCGAGTAAAGCAGCGAATGACGCTTGTTCGCGTCCATCACGCTTTTGCCCGTCTGTGTCGAGCGGTATAATCCGAATGTGTTGTGGAACAGGTGGAGTAGGCTTGCGTGATATGGGTCGCGCGTGTTTTCGGCGTAGAGCTTCCAGTTGCCATGCACATGCTGGCGCTGGTCGCCCAGCACCTTGATTGGCTTGCACATGATGCGCTCGATGTGCTCGATCACGATCGGCCCCAAAAAGTCACGCAGCGGTTCAACGGTTTCAGAGAAACTGGCGAAAACCAGACCGCCAATGCTTTCCGCACGGAGCTTTCTCAGGCCGTGTTGCTTCATGTCGAAGTCACCGGGCATGCCGCCCTGACCCTTGAGGCCACGCCGGAATGGGACTCCGATCAGATTGCCTTCCAGATCATAGGCCCACTGATGGTATACGCATTCCAGATTTGGGCGGTTGCCGCGCACTTCGCGGCAAACCAGTGCACCGCGGTGCGCGCAACGATTGACCACGGCATGCACTTTACCGTCACTGGCACGGGTCACTATGACCGGAGTCTCGCCCACGAAGGTTGATTTGAAGTCTCCCGGTTCGGGCACTTCCGCTTCCAGGGCAACGAAAGACCATGTTTCACCCTGGAAGATATTCTCTTGCTCTCGCCGATAATATTCCGGATCGGTGAATACGCGATACGGTACACGGCACCCGGCAACGTCCGATGCATCCGAATCTTGACTACCCTTAAGCACTGTTTCTGGCATAAGTAAAATCTCACAATCGGCTTATATTGGACGTACCATCATTGTATCTATGACATTCGTGTCAAATACAGCGACTTTCGATGTAAAGAGCGGTTTCTCTCCGCTACAGTCGATTTCATCGATATATTTGCCGGAATTGTATATTTCCGTACGACCGTCCGCTCGAGTCATGAATACGGTGTAATTTGTTTGAGCCGTGATCTTTAATTCGTGTTCTGACACGATGCGAGTAGGCCCAAGAATATGACGATAGCTGTGCACCGGAAAGATATTTGCTTTGCGCAAGGATACGATGCGGTCGACCAGCATGCCTTTGCTATCGCAGAATATCGCCGAGACGGTCAGATTGCGGTCATGGTTCTCGCGCGCGATAACCTTGTAAATGCAGTCGTCCGCGAACAGCTCTGGCCATTCCTCAAGTCGATCATCATCTATCCACTCGGCATGGATGGCGTTGATTTCGGTTGCAAGATACTGCAAGCGAAGGCGCTCGGAAATGTTCGGATCCATCTCAGGCCACTCCTTCCAGTTGATCGATGCAGACCCACCCGTCTTCGATCCTGACGGGGTAAGTCTTGATCGCAACCTGGCAAGGAAAGGCCTTCGCCGCCCCAGTGGCGATATCGAACGATCCACCATGAAATGGGCATTCGATGATGCCGCCATCTTGGTACCCATCAGTCAGCATTGCGTTTCCATGGGTGCACATGTTGTCGGTCACGAAGATATCACCATCGACGTTGTAGACAGCCAGCGCGGGCAGTTGCTCCAGAAACACTCCGACCGGTTCGCCATCCTTGACGTCAGCAACCTGGCAAAGACGTACCTTACTTGTCATCGTGCTTCGTAATCCTTTGATGTATTTGATATAGCAGCCAGTCTGGAGGCGGCTTACTGGAGAGGAACATCCATGCCGTACCCCTGGGCCTCATTGCCGTGACCGAAAATGTCGCGGGTGTAGAATTCCTGCTGGGCAGGCGCCTTACGAGCACCCCAACCAAATTCCCACAGCCAGCCAGAAGGGTTGGCGCAGTAGAAGGTGAGGGCCAAATCGTTGGCATGCTTGCCGAGCTGAAGCGCGACATCAATCTGACGCTCGCGCACGATGTCGTGGGCGAGCCCGAGGTCGTCCAGTTCGGTATATTCAAACATCAGATGGTTAATGCGCTTTTCCATCGGGCCGAGGCCGAAGGCGACCGAGTGCTGCCGTTCATTGCAATGCATGAAGTACGGCATGGCCACCATGCCGTTGGGCAGATGCAACTGGTATTCAACCGATCCGCGCAGCCCCAACAGGCGGTAAAACGCGGCTGCGGCTTCGACATCGTCTTGGCGCAGGATGCAGTGACCGATCCCCTCCGACCCGGTGACGAATTTGCCGAACATGGGGCGTCCGGGATGGAAAGGCTTGTGGGCATCCACTTGCGGGCCGTAGAAGATTTCGGTGGGGTTTCCACCGGGATCGGTCAACTTGGCCAGGCCGAGCACGCGGCGCTCGCGGGCTTCGGCATCGCTCGCCACAGTCACTGCTATCCCGGCGTTGGTCAGCTTTTCAACCATTGCCTCGAACTCGGTCGGATCACCAAGCCGCCAGCCCATGTACGCGAGATCGTCAGTGTCGCCTTTGATAAGTGCTATGCGATGATGCCACAGATCCATCCGGAGATAGATGCGATCACTCTCACCTTCGTCGACGACTTCCATTCCGGCAACCTCTGCTGCGTAGGCTCGCCACGCATCGAGATCTGTCACTGACATGCCGAGATATCCAAGTTCGCTGACCGATGACATTGACTGCTCTCCCAAAATTGCCGCCTTTTTTGGCGCTGTGTCCAGCATGCTCGACGACGCTAAACATGCGGCTTCGGCACCTAATCTGGAAAATCTATTAGGCGAATGTTTCGCTGGGTGCAATACGTTGCACTGAATAATTTTCAGCGGTAGGATAGCGGCCTGGCATTGGCTGGTTGATTCGCCGACAGGTGATTGGCGAACTGGTAACTGTTCAGCGACCGGCATTTGCAATGGCGCCGGGGCCAAGTGATCGCAGAAGCGACGTCGGGTCAAAAGGACGATGCGGGAGAGACAGGTAATGAACGCGAAAGAACGACTGGTTGGGCGTATCGCCAACCTGCAGGTCCTGCGGGGACGGCTCCAATCCTGGTTGGCCAAGGATGAAACGCGCGGCGTCTATAAAGTAGATCGTGCAGCTTTTACCGACCCCGAGATTTTCGAGCTTGAGCTTAAGTATGTCTTCGAACGCAACTGGGTGTTCGTTTCGCATGAAAGTCAGGTCGCTAAGCCCAACGATTTTATCACAACCAAAATTGGCAGAGTGCCTGTCATTATAGCCCGTGATAAGACGGGGGTGCTTCGCGGAATGGTGAATGCTTGCGCGCATCGGGGCGCGCGCGTCTGCCGTGAAAAGGCCGGAAATAAAAAGAATTTCATGTGCCCGTTTCATGGATGGACCTATTCATCGGCAGGCGAGTTGCTTGATGTGACGGAAGAGGCGGCTGGTGGCTACGCGCCTGGATTCGACAAGGCTGATTTTGGTCTGCCGCAAATTGCGCGCCTTGAAAGCTATCGCGGCTTCATCTTCGCCAGCCTTTCCGACGACGTCTTGCCGCTTGAGGATTATCTTGCAGGGTCGAAAAAGTTCATCGATCTGCTGGTCGATCAATCCAAGACCGGAGAGCTTGAGGTAATCCCTGGCGCGACCCGATATCGTTATCGGGGCAACTGGAAGTTGCAGGTTGAAAACGGTCTGGACGGATACCACGTCAGCACTGTGCATGCGAACTACTTCATGACCGTTCAAAGGCGTGTGCTGGGCGTATCTAAGAACGATACGAAAGCTATCGATTTGGCCAATTACAATCGACAGGATGGTGGGTCATTCTCTTTCGAGAATGGTCATGCAGTCCTGTGGATGGACTACGCCAACTTCATTGACCGGCCGAACTTTGAAATTCTTGACTGGCTGACTGCCAAACACGGAGAGGAGAAGTCGTTGTGGATGAACAAGCGGATCCGCAATCTCCAACTTTTCCCCAATGTGTTCTTGATGGACCAGAGCAGTAGCCAGATCAGAATCATTCACCCGATTTCGGTCGATGAAACGGAAGTCACGACCTATTGCATCGCGCCTGTTGGTGAGAGTGCTGAGGCCCGGGCCTTGCGGCTTCGGCAGTATGAAGACTTCTTCAACGCCAGCGGCATGGCGACGCCCGATGACCTGACCGAGTTCAACAACTGCCAGGCCGGTTTCGCTGCCGGTGAAGGCCGGATGAACGACATGTCGCGTGGCGCCACAAGGTGGGAGAAGGACGCTGGACATTTTGGTGCAGGCTTGGGTGTGGACGCCGTCCTCAGCAGTCCCTCCGTGGCTGACGAAGGCCTTTATGTCGCGATCCATGATGAGTGGGTGAACCGTATGAATTCGGCGATCGATCGCGAAGGCGCTGAACTGATGGCGTTTGGGGACAAGGAGCCGGTTTTGTGAATGACGTCGATGCAAAATGGCTGTCGGTGTTGCGCTTCCTTGGGCGAGAAGCCCAGGCGCTGGACGAGAAGGACTGGGATTCCTGGTTGTCGCTCTACGACGAGGAGGCTGAATATTGGGTGCCTGCCTGGGATGATAGTGAACGCCTGACCGCCGATCCGAAGCGTGAAATCTCGCTGATCTATTATCATAACCGGGGCGGGCTGGAAGATCGGGTGTTTCGCATCCGGACCGGTCGGTCTTCATCCAGTACGCCTGCTCCACGGACGCAGCATATGTTCACGCTGCTGTCGGTCGAGGATACCGCTGCTGGTTTGCAGGTGCGAACCTCATGGACCGTCACTTCGGTGCTTGAGGGAGATGTCACCGTTTACAGCGGATCCGCGCACTACGACCTTGCGCCAGCAGGAAATTCCTTTGTGATCAAACGCAAGAAGACGATCGTGATCAACGACGTCGCAAGGACGATGCTCGATGTCTACAGTATCTGACCGGCCAATGGGTTCGCTTGGCGCACGGCCGGTCGTTGGAACGCTGATCGGCGACCCTGCCGGGATCGGTCCGCAGGTTGCGGTCAAGGCGCTTGCGAGCGGGCAGGTTCACGAGGTGTCGGTCCCGGTTCTGGTCGGGTCGTCTGCCGCCGTCGAACGGGCCATCGACATGACTGGGGTCAAAGCACGCGTGCGTGCCATGAAGTCGCTCGAGACGCCCAGTGACGATCCGGGCGTGATTGACGTGATCGACACGGGTGCCTTGCTTGCCGGGGTTCTGCCGCTGGGCGAAGACACTGAGGCGGCGGGGCACGCGACGGCGCAATGGCTTGATGAGCTTGATGCGCTGGCGCGAGACGGATCCTTTGCGGCGACGATCATGGGACCGATCAGTAGCGGTTCGCTGAAGATGGCCGGCAAGCTGGACAAGGTTATCAGCCCCACGCCCGGCGAGAGCTATCTCGTTTTGCTGACCGGCCCCTTGCGGGTTGCGCATCTGACTGATCATTTGTCCTTGCGTCAGGTGATCGATGTCATTTCCGCTGATCTGGTGGCCAAGGCCATCGGTCAGGTGAATGATGCCATGCGGTCCTGGGGCATTGCCAAGCCGCGCATTGCGGTTGCCGGGCTCAATCCCCACGCCATGGGCGATGAGGAACGACTGGCCATCGTGCCGGGTGTCGAGCGGGCCAAGGCCATGGGCATCGCCGTTGAAGGACCGGTCGCGCCGGATTCGGTCTTTCGCCAGTGCATCGAGGGCCGTTACGACATGGTTCTCGCGATGTTCCACGATCAGGGCCATATTGCTGTCAAGACCTGGGGATTTTCGGGCAATTGCGTGATCATTATGGGGCCGCCCTATCTCCACATGTCGGTCGCCCATGGCACCGCCTACGACATTGTCGGTTCAGGCAAGGCGGACGCGGCGATGATGCTCAGCGCGATGCGCACCTGTGGGCGGCTCGCATCTGGGCAGGGATTTGAACTTGAAGGAGAAGCGAAATGAACACTCAAGTATGGGTCGAGGCCCAGCGATCAATCCCCACGGCGATCGACTATAAGGTCTATCACGACCCCGAAATCTTCGCTGCGGAACAGAGCAACGTCTTCAAAGGGCGCACCTGGTGTTACCTTGGACTAGAAGCCGAAATTGCCAATGCAGGCGATTTTCGGACGAGCCATGTCGGTGAAACACCAGTGGTCCTGGTGCGCGGTCAGGACGGCAAGATTTTCGCCTGGGTCAACCGCTGCGCACACAAGGGGGCAACCGTGTGCCGCTCGCTGCGCGGTAACCAGGCCGATGGCGCTTTCGTCTGCGTCTATCACCAGTGGGCTTACGATTCCGAAGGAACGCTGGTTGGCGTGCCGTTCCGGCGCGGCATGAAGGGCGTCGGCGGCTATGACAAGGATTTCGATCCGGCCAATCACTCGCTCGAGAAGCTGCGGGTTGAGAGCTACAAGGGCATGGTTTTCGGCACGTTTTCGTCCGAGATAGAGCCGCTCGAAGATTTTCTAGGCCCCGTGATGCGCAAATATATCGACCGGGTTTTTCATCGCCCGATCAAGGTTTTGGGCTACGCGCGTCAGTATATGTCTGGCAACTGGAAGCTCTATTCCGAAAACAGCCGTGATAGCTATCACGGAGCCTTGCTACATCTTTTCTACCCGACCTTCGGCATTTACCGCCAAAGCCAGGACAGCGCGGGGGAACTTACCGAGCAGGGCTTCCATAACGTCTTTACCGTGTCCAAGCCCAAGGGCAACATCGATTACACGTCGTTCGGCGACGAAGCCAATCGGGAGATGCAAGGAGCTACGAAATTGCAGGATGAAAGACTGTTGCAATTCCGGCCCGAAATTGACGACGATGTGGGGCTGCACATCCAGTCGCTGTTCCCCAACGTGGTGTTGCAGCAAATCCAGAACACGCTGGCGACCCGTCAGATCGTGACGCTTGGCCCTGACAAGACAGAGCTGGTCTGGACTTACTTTGGCTATGCCGACGATGATGAGGAAACAACGCGGCACCGCCTGCGCAACCTGAATCTTGTTGGGCCCTCCGGGCTGATATCGATGGAGGACGGCGAAGCGGTCGAGCTTTGCCAGCAGGGTACCATCGGGGCGGAAGGCAAGTTTAATTTCATCGAAATGGGTGGCGACGATGTGCGCGAATATTACGCGCCGATGGGCATGGATGAGAACGCCGTGCGTGGATTCTGGAAAGGGTATCTGGAATTGATGGGTGATGCCTTGTCGGCCTCGACAGTGGGGGTGCCAGCATGACAATCGCCGATCCCGTTCTGCAAGGTCTGATCGATTCCCTGAACGCCGCTTACGGCCTATGCCTCGATGACGGGCGCCTTGAAGATTGGCCCGAGTTCTTTGTTGAAGATTGCCTCTACCAGGTGATCGCTCGCGAGAATGTCGACAATGGCCTGCCTGCCGCAGTGATGTATTGTGATAGCAAGGGGATGCTGGTTGATCGCGTGGTGGCCCTGCGCCATGCCAACGTGTTCCCCGAACATTTCAGTCGTCATCTAATCTCTCGGGCGGTGGTGACCGGGAGCGACGGGAACACGGTGACGGCGGAGGCCAGCTATGCTGTGCTGCAAACCCGCAATGACGGTGAAACGCGCATCTATAATGCCGGGAAGTATATCGACAGGTTGCTGGTCAAGGATGGCGCGGCAAGGTTGATTAGCCGGACGTGCGTCTACGACACCCATCGGATCGCGACCCTGCTGGCGACCCCGATCTGACGGCCGTAATTTTTACCGACAAAAGACAAGAGGAGAAACACAATGCAGTTGTTCATCAGTCCGGGCGCCTGTTCGCTTGCACCGCATATTGCCCTGCGCGAAGCCGGCGCGGATTTCGAGGCGGTCAAGGTCGATCTCTCAACCCGCAAAACCGAAGCAGGCGACGATTTTCTGGCCGTTAATCCATCCGGGAAGGTACCGGCGCTGACCCTGGACAACGGTCAGAGCCTGACCGAGAACCCAGCAATTCTGCTCTATATCGCCGATCAAAATCCCGGAGTCGGCTTGGCGCCAGCCGAGGGCAGCATTGAGCGCTATCAGCTGTTGAGCCGCCTCAGCTTTCTCGGCTCGGAATTCCACAAGGCCTTTGTGCCCCTGTTCACTCCCGGAACGTCCGATGAGGTCAAGGCGGCGGCCGCGGTGTTGGTCAAGAATCACCTGGCAGCGCTCGACAAGGAGCTGGACGGACGCGATCACTACGTCGGAGATTCGTTCAGCGTCGCCGATATCTACCTATTCGTGATGCTTGGATGGCCCGGACATGTGGGCATCGATATGTCTGCATATCCCGCGCTCGGCACTTATGCCGGCAAGATCGCGCAGCGTCCCGCTGTGGGTGCAGCGCTAAAGGCCGAAGGCCTAGCATGAGGTAGCTCGCGCACCGCTCGCAGGTATACGGCGAGTATAACGCATTCGCTAATTGCCAACGCGTTCTGTTTTGTGCAATAAAGCTGAAAATGATTCTAGCGCCCGCCTATAATGTTTGCCGTCAAGACGACGGGAGGCGCTTAGGCTTGAAGGCGGTAAAGGCGCGATCGGGAGAGATATGGTCACCGCAACGAAAGAAGATCCACGCCCCGAGATTGGCAAGTCGCTGGTAGTCGATGGCAGTGTTACCAACTACCATGATGTGGGCGAAGGGCCGCCAGTCGTGCTTATCCATGGATCGGGACCAGGTGTCACGGCATGGGCTAACTGGCGGCTCAATATGCCAGCTCTTGCAAAACAGTTCCGGGTGATTGCGCCGGACATGTACGGATTTGGTTATTCCGATTCCAAGGGCCGTATCGAAGACAAGCAGATCTGGGTCGACCAGATTGCCGCCCTGCTTGACGGGCTTGGCATCGACAAGGTGTCAATGGTGGGCAATTCGTTCGGTGGCGGCATTGCGCTGGCTTTCACGATCGCGCATCCTCATCGAGTCGAGCGGGCGGTCCTTATGGGACCGGCCGGTCTTGAGTTCCCGATCACGCCAGCGCTCGATGAGGTCTGGGGCTATGTTCCCTCGGTCGAGGCCATGCGCTCGTCGCTCGAATATCTTGCCTGGGATCACAGCAGGCTGACCGACGATCTGATCAAGTCGCGATACGAAGCAAGTATGCGTCCTGGTGCACAGGAACCGTATCATGCGACCTTTGGCGGCGCGGACCGTCAAGCCAATATCGCGATGCTGGCAAGCCGCGAAGAAGACATTGCGGCGCTGCAACACGAAATGCTGGTGCTGCATGGCCGGTTCGATGAGGTTATTCCACTGGAGTCGAGCGTGCGCTTGGCAACGCTGCTGCCTCGTGCTGACTTGAACGTGTTTGGCGAATGCGGGCACTGGGTCCAGATTGAGCGCATGGTCAGCTTTAACCGAGTTGTGTCTGAATTTTTCAGCAACGGCCTCAAGGGCTGACGCATGCAAGGAGAACTGAAATGGCTTTGACCGGTGTAATTCGCCCTGGATATGTGCAACTGCGGGTCCTCGATCTCGATGAGGCTATTGTTCATTATCGTGACCGGATTGGTCTCAATCTCGTCAGCGTCGAGGATGGGCGTGCCTTCTTCCAGGCGTTCGACGAATTCGACCGCCACAGCATTATCCTGCGCGAAGCCGATACCGCTGGGCTTGACCGCATGGCGTTCAAGGTCGCGAAAGACTCCGATCTTGATCATTTTGCCGAACGCCTGCTCGATGCGGGAGTGAACGTCGATGTCATTCCCGCTGGCGAAGATCCGGGTGTCGGACGCAAAATCCGCTTCAACGCGCCGACCGCGCATGTGTTTGACCTATACGCAGAAATGGAGCTGTCCGAAACCGGGCCGGCGGTCCGCAATCCTGATGTCTGGATAGCCGAACCGCGTGGCATGCGGGCAACCCGCTTTGATCACTGCGCGCTCAACGGCGTGGACATCTCGGCGAGCGCCAAGATCTTCGTGGAAGTTCTCGACTTCTCAGTAACCGAGGAACTGGTCGACGAAAGTACCGGGGCACGTCTCGGTATCTTCCTTTCATGCAGCAACAAGGCCCATGATGTCGCTTTTCTGGGTTATCCGGAAGATGGCCGGATCCACCACACTTCGTTCAACCTCGAATCCTGGAACGATGTTGGGCACGCGGCTGACATTATCAGTCGCTACGATATTTCGCTCGACATCGGCCCGACGCGCCACGGGATCACTCGCGGCCAGACGATCTATTTCTTCGATCCGTCGGGCAACCGCAACGAGACGTTCAGCGGCGGCTATATCTATTACCCCGACAACCCGCGCCGTATGTGGCAGGCAGAAAACGCGGGTAAGGCGATCTTTTATTACGAGAAGGCGCTGAACGAACGCTTCATGACGGTAAACACCTGATCATGGACGGTTTGGTGACAATCCGGACAATCGGACACGGCTTGGCCGCACAAGCGGTTTCGGCCGCCGTCGCCAAGGGCGAGGAAGCCGGTTACCCGGTCGTTGCCGCCATCATCGGTGGAGGAGGCGAACTGGCGGCTCTGCTGCGCGCGAGCGGTACACCCTTTCCCTCGTCACAAATTGCCCAGGACAAGGCCTATACCGCCGCCAGCTTTCGGGTTGCGACGCCTGACGTGTACAAGATGGTTTCGGGCAATCCGGCGCTGAGCGACGGGATAACCGTTCAGCCGGGGATCGTGATGTTTGGCGGGGGACTTCCCATCGTTATCGATGGCGAATTCGTCGGTGCAATCGGCGTCTCTGGTGGATCTGAAGAACTCGACATTGCCTGCGCCAACGCTGGCCTCTCCGCAATCGGCGCAGAGCAGCAGTGAGCGGCCAGTGCAATAATACATTGGGACGATAGAAATCAAATGACTACCAATTCGCCTCGACCTGTAGCCGACCACATACTCAATTTCATTGGGGGTTCCTATCGCAAGGGCAGCCAAGGAAAGACCTTTGACAACGTCAATCCGGCAACGGGCCAAACAATCGGCACGGTTTATGAGGCAAGCGAAGCCGATGTCGCCGATGCAGTGGCGGCCGCTAAAGCGGCTCTTGATGGTCCTTGGGGCAAGATGACGACTGCCGAGAGGGTTAAGTTGATCGTCGCGGTGGCCGCCGAAATCGAGCGCCGTGCGGATGATTTTCTCGATGCCGAAGTGGCCGATACGGGCAAGCCCCGTCACGTGGCTTCGCACATCGACATTCCTCGCGGCGCGGCGAATTTCCGCATGTTCGCGGACGTTATCGCGACGATGCCAGGTGAATCCTTCACCACGCCGACGCCCGATGGTGGGCAGGCGATCAATTATGCCGTGCGCAAGGCCAAGGGCGTGATCGCGGTGATCTGCCCGTGGAACTTCCCGTTGCTGCTGATGACCTGGAAGGTCGGACCGGCGCTAGCCTGCGGAAACACAGTGGTGGTCAAGCCTTCGGAGGAAACCCCCCGAACAGCAGCGCTACTAGGCGAAGTCATGAACGCGGTAGGGATGCCCCAAGGCGTCTACAACGTCGTCCATGGTTTCGGCGGCGGCTCGGCAGGCGAGTTTCTGACCTCCAACAAGGATGTCGATGCGATCACTTTTACCGGCGAGACCGGAACCGGGCAGGCGATCATGCAAAAGGCTGCAGTCGGGGTCCGCGACGTTTCTTTCGAGCTCGGCGGCAAGAATGCGGCGATCGTCTTCGCCGACGCTGATCTCGACAAGGCGATTGAGGGCCTGTCACGCTCGGTCTTCCTCAACACCGGGCAGGTCTGTCTCGGCACAGAGAGGGTCTATGTCGAGCGGCCGCTGTTCGATGAGTTCGTCCGGCGGATGACGCTGGCGGCGCAGGCATTCAAGCCCGGTTCCATGGGCGATCCGGCCTACCTTGGGCCGTTGAGCAGCGCAGAGCACCGCGATAAGGTGCTAGGCTATTACGCGAAAGCGGTCGAAGAAGGGGCGACGGTTGTCACCGGCGGCGGCGTTCCGAAAGTCGAAGGCGATCAGGCGGGCGGCTTCTACGTGGAGCCGACGCTGTGGACCGGACTTGCGCACGATGCCACGGTGATCCGCGAGGAAATCTTCGGTCCGTGCTGCGGGGTAATCCCGTTCGACTCCGAAGACGAGGTTATCGCGCTGGCCAACGACACCGACTACGGATTGTGCGCGACCGTGTGGACCGAAAACGTTTCGCGCGCGCACCGGGTGGCAGCGGCGATGCAGGTCGGTGTGTGCTGGGTCAATTGCTGGTTCCTGCGCGATCTGCGCACGGCGTTTGGCGGGTCTGGCCATTCCGGGATCGGCCGGGAGGGTGGTGTCCACAGCCTCGAATTCTACACCGAAACCGCAAACATTTGCGTGAAGCTCTGAGATTATGACCATGGAAACCACGATAGACCCTCGGGTCATTCAACAAGCCGCCGAAATGCTGCGTGGAGCCGCGACAAGCGGAACACCCGTGGCGCCGGTTCGCGATCTCATTTCGGCGGGCGGGGTTGATGCTGCCTATGCCGTGCAGGAGGTCAATACCCGGCACTATGTCGACAGCGGACGAAGACTGGTAGGCCGCAAGATCGGCCTCACTTCGCTTGCGGTCCAGCGGCAGCTTGGCGTCGACCAGCCCGATTACGGCATGCTGTTTGCCGATATGGACGTGCCCGAAGGCATACCGATCTCGCTCAATCAGGTGATCCAGCCCAAGGTCGAAGCCGAGATCGCGATTGTCATCGGTCGCGACCTGCCGCATCCCGATCTGACGACCGCAGAAATGATCCGCGCGGTTGAATATGTCGTGCCGGCCATCGAGATCGTCGACAGCCGGGTGGCCAATTGGGACATCCGCATCTGGGACACCGTGGCCGATAACGCCTCGAGCGGGCTGTTCGTGCTGGGCGCGGTTCCGCGCAAGCTCGATGGGCTCGATCTGCGTGAATGCGGCATGGTGATGGAGATCAAGGGCGAACCCATTTCGGTCGGCGCTGGTATCGCCTGCCTGGGCAGCCCGATCACCGCAGCATTGTGGCTGGCACGGGTCATGGCGCGGGTCGGTCGGCCGATGCTTGAAGGCGACGTGATCCTGTCTGGTGCGCTCGGTCCGATGGCCGGGGTAAACCGCGGCGATGTCGTCGAGGCGAGAATCAATGGAGTTGGAACAGTTCGCGCAGAATTCGCCGCGGACGGCAACTGAGGATTGGATGAAAGGCAAGCGTATGCCCAAGATGAAATGTGCGATCATCGGCTCAGGCAATATTGGTACTGACCTGATGATCAAGATGCTCAAGGGTTCGGATGTGCTCGAACTCGCTGCGGTGGTCGGCATCGACCCAGCATCGGAGGGGCTGGCGATGGCCCGCGAGCGCGGTGTGACGACCACCCATGAGGGGATGGACGGGCTGCGTAAGCTGCCGGTTTATCCGGAGATCGGAATCGTCTTCGATGCAACCTCGGCTTACGCCCACAAGGAGCATGATGCCGCGCTGCAGCAGGACGGGAAGCTGGTCGTCGACCTGACGCCGGCTGCTTTGGGGCCGTTTTTCGTGCCCCCGGTAGGAAATGTGCTCGACAGCAGCGTCCGCAACGTGAACATGGTCACCTGCGGAGGCCAGGCTACCATCCCGATCGTAGCCGCCGTCGCGCGCGTTACTCCGGTCCATTACGCTGAGATTGTCGCATCAGTTTCATCGCGCTCGGCGGGACCGGGAACACGCGCCAATATCGACGAATTCACCCGGACCACGGCCAAGGCGATCGAGATCGTCGGCGGTGCGGGCCGCGGGCGTGCGATCATCATCCTCAATCCGGCAGAGCCGCCGATGATCATGCGCGACACGATCTTCACGCTGACCGATCAGGTCGATGAGGACCTTATCCGCCAGTCGGTTCTGGACATGGTGGAGACCGTTCAGTCCTACGTCCCCGGCTATCGCCTCAAGCAGGAAGTGCAGTTCGAACGGTTCGGCTCGAACCGGCCCCTCAAGATTCCTGGCTATGGCGAGTTCGACGGTCTCAAGACCAGTGTTTTCCTCGAGGTAGAGGGGGCGGGCGATTACCTGCCAAAATATTCCGGCAACCTCGACATTATGACCGCTGCGGCCAAGGCGGCCGGCGAGCGGCTTGCAATGCAGAACCTAGAAGAGGTGGCAGCATGACCTTCAACCCTGAAACCGACAAGCTTTACATCCAGGACGTCACGCTGCGTGACGGGATGCACGCCATCCTCCACATGTACGGCACCGACAGTGTCCGCACGATCGCCAAGGCCCTGGACGATGCCGGTGTCGACGCCATTGAAGTGTCGCACGGCGATGGTCTCAACGGCACGTCATTCAATTATGGCTTTGGCTCCCACACCGACTGGGAATGGATCGAGGCGGCAGCCGACGTGATCAAACGGGCGGTGCTGACCACGCTGCTGGTGCCTGGCATCGGCACTGTCGAAGAGCTTCGTCGCGCTTACGCATTGGGTGTTCGCTCGGTACGAGTCGCAACCCATTGCACCGAAGCAGACGTTGCCAAGCAGCATATCGGTATCGCCCGCGATCTTGGTATGGATGTATCGGGCTTTTTGATGATGAGCCACATGATCGACGCCGAGGCGCTGGCCCAGCAGGCCTTGCTGATGGAAAGCTATGGCGCACACTGCGTCTATGTCACCGACAGCGGCGGGGCGCTCGACATGGACGGTGTGCGCGATCGGCTGCGGGCTTACGAACGCGTTCTCAAGCCAGAAACCCAGCGCGGCATGCATGCTCACCACAATTTGTCGCTCGGAGTCGCGAATTCGATCGTTGCCGCTCAGGAAGGCGCCGTACGGATCGATGCCAGCCTTGCAGGCATGGGGGCAGGGGCGGGCAACGCCCCGCTCGAAGTGTTCGTTGCTGCGGCCGACCGAAAGGGCTGGAAGCATGGATGCGACGTGATGGCACTAATGGACGCAGCGGAAGATCTGGTCCGTCCACTTCAGGATCGCCCGGTGCGGGTCGACCGCGAGACGCTGAGCCTGGGTTATGCCGGTGTCTATTCAAGCTTCCTTCGTCACGCGGAAAAGGCGGCCGAACAATACGGCCTCGACACCCGCGAAATTCTGATCGAGCTGGGTAAGCGGCGTATGGTTGGCGGGCAGGAAGACATGATTGTCGATGTTGCGCTCGATCTCGTTTCTGTGCGGGCAGCATAGGCGATGGCAATGAACAAGATTGAACGTTACGCGGAAATTCTGGACAGCGCGGCGCTTCATGCGCGCGCAACGCCCCAACTCACGGATACCGAACCCGATCTGAGTGTGGCAGATGCCTATCTGGTGCAGAAGCTGTCGGTCGATCGTCGCCTCAGCCGCGGTGAACGCCGAATCGGAGTCAAGATGGGTCTGACGAGCCGGGCCAAGATGCTGCAGGTCGGGGTCGACGAGGTGGCATGGGGCCGCCTGACCGACGCGATGCTGATCGAGGAAGGCGCGTCGATGTCTCGCGCACGTTTCGTTCACCCACGGGTTGAACCGGAAGTGGCCTTCCTTATGAAGGCACCACTTTCCGGAAAGGTCACAGCGATGGAGGCACTGGCGGCGGTCGAAGCGATTGCTCCGGCAATGGAAATCATTGATAGCCGGTACGAGAACTTCAAGTTCGCTTTGTCCGATGTTATTGCCGACAATACCTCGTCCTCTGGCCTTGTGATCGGACAATGGAACGATCCGGCCAAGGATTTCTCGAACCTCGGGGTTATTCTCGAAATCGACGGCCATGTGATCGAGGTCGGTTCGACTGCAGCTATTCTCGGCCATCCCTTGCGGTCGTTGGTCGCCGCAGCGCGACTTGTCGCTGAAGGCGGAGAAGAAATCTCAGCAGGCGACATCGTGATGGCAGGTGGCATCACCGCCGCTCCCAATCTCGCGCCCGGTCAAACCGTCCGCACGAGTATCCAGGGGCTTGGTGCCGTAATGTTTCAGGTGGAGGCGTGAATGCCAATCATCGAGGTCAACATGCTCGAGGGTAGATCGACGGACGACAAAGAACGGCTGATCCAAGCCCTGACCGATGCTGCCATCACTTCGATTGGGGCGCCGCGTGAATCAGTTCGCATTATCTTGCGCGAGATGCCGAGCGGCCACTTCGCGGTCGGCGGACAGTCCTTTGCGGCGAAAGCGGCTGCAAAGGCAGCTGAGAAGGTATAGCGTGACAACCGGGCTGCACCGGATCCGGATCGTCGGCGGCGGAGAGTTCAGCTGCGGTGAGGACGAGCGGATCTTGCTTGCCATGGAGCGATGCGGATCGAGCGATATCGGCGTTGGTTGCCGTGGCGGCGGGTGCGGAATTTGCAGGGTCAGGGTGGTCGGCGGAGATTACACGACCGGTAAGATGAGCGTGGCGAAGATTTCGGAGACCGAGCGTGCGGCGGGCTTTGCCCTAGCCTGCAGAGTGTTTCCGGTGAGCGACCTTTTGATCGAAGTTGGATGAATTCTAAGGAGAGATGCAATGGCTACACAGTTGAAAAGTGGTACTAACGAGTACGGAATTAAGAGTGAATACGGTCACTTTATCGGCGGCGAGTGGATTTCCAGTGATAGCGGAAAGACGATCGACCTGATTAACCCTGCCACCGGGGCGGTGCTGACCAAAATCCAGGCTGGCAATGCCAAGGATATCCAGCGCGCAGTGGCCGCCGCGAAGGCTGCTTTCCCGAAGTGGGCGGATAGTTCGGCCGCCGAACGCCAGGAAATTTTGATCGAGGTCGCGCGCCGACTCAAGGCACGGCATCAGCATTACGCGACGCTCGAAACGTTGAACAACGGCAAACCGATCCGCGAATCGATGCATTTCGACATGCCCCAGGCAATCGGCCAGTTCGAATTGTTCGCGGGCGCTGCGTACGGCCTCCATGGCCAGACCATGGATTATCCCGATGCCGTCGGCATCGTTCATCGCGAGCCGTTGGGGGTCTGCGCGCAGATTATCCCGTGGAACGTTCCGATGCTGATGATGGCCTGCAAGATCGCGCCCGCGCTCGCTTCGGGTAACACGGTTGTGCTTAAACCCGCCGAGACGGTCTGCCTTTCGGTGATCGAATTCTTCGTGGAAATGGCCGATCTTCTGCCCCCCGGCGTGATCAACGTGGTCACCGGCTATGGTGCCGACGTCGGAGAGGCGCTTGTGACTCATGAGGACGTCCGCAAGGTCGCCTTCACCGGTTCGGTGGGGACAGCCCGTCGGATCATGCAGTATGCATCCACCAATATCATCCCGCAGACGCTGGAACTGGGCGGCAAGTCCGCGCACATCGTCTGCGCCGATGCCGATATCGATGCCGCGGTCGAAAGCGCCACGATGTCGACCGTGCTCAACAAGGGCGAGGTTTGCCTGGCCGGATCGCGACTGTTCCTGCACGAGTCGATCCAGGATGAATTCCTCGCCAAGTTCAAGGTCGCACTCGAAGGCATTCGCCAGGGCGACCCGCTCGACTTCGCCACACAGCTCGGCGCGCAGGCGTCCCAGATGCAGATGGACAAGGTCGTAAGCTACCTCGAACTGGCGACGGAAGAAGGCGCCAACGTTCTGACCGGCGGCAGCCGCAACGACAAGCTTGCCGATGGGAACTTCATCAGGCCGACGGTCTTTACCAACGTCAACAACTCGATGCGTATTGCGCGTGAAGAGATCTTCGGCCCCGTTACCAGCGTGATTAGCTGGAAGGACGAAGACGACATGATGAAGGTGGCGAACGATACCAATTACGGCCTAGCCGGTGGTATCTGGACCCGCGACATTGCGCGCGCGCACCGCATGGCACGCAAGCTCGAAACCGGCACGGTGTGGATCAACCGCTACTACAATCTGAAGGCCAACATGCCACTCGGCGGCTACAAGCAGAGCGGGTTCGGTCGTGAGTTCAGCCATGAAGTGCTCAACCACTACACCCAGACCAAGTCGGTCGTGGTGAACTTGCAAGAAGGTCGCACCGGGATGTTCGATCATTAATCCCAGACTGATCGATAACCGGAGGCGGAGGAGAGAAAATTGTCTAACAGGCTTGATGGACAGGTGGTGCTACTTACCGGTGGCGCCACCGGGATCGGGGCGGCGGTGGTCGCGCGTTATATTGAGGAGGGCGCCAAGGTTGGCGTCCTGGTCAAGGACGATGAGCAGGTAGAACTCGTACGTTCGCGGCATGGGGACAGCGTGGTGGCCGTGGCGGGAGACGTGCGTTCCTATGCAGACAATGCCCGCGCCGTGGCGGAAACCGTGGCGGCTTTCGGCAAGCTCGATGTATTTGTCGGGAACGTTGGGATCTGGGATTTTATGGTCCCGCTCGAACAGCAGGATCCCGAGCAACTCGGCAAGGTCTTCGACGAAATCTTCGACGTCAACCTGAAGGGTTATTTTCTTGGTGCCCGCGCCGCCATCCCCGAACTCAGGAAGGTTAAGGGAAGCATCATTTTCACGGCCTCGACCTCGAGTTATTATACCGGAGGCGGCGGCACGCTATACGTCGCCTCTAAGCACGCAGTACTCGGGCTGATCAAGCAACTGGCCTGGGAACTGGCACCCGAAATCCGGGTTAACGGCGTTGCACCGGGAGGGACCCGGACTCCACTCAGCGGTACTCAGACGGGTGGCTTTGCAGAAATGAAGATGGAACAGATGCCCGGGCTTGACGAAATGATTTCCAGCATGACCCCGCTCGGGCGGATAGCCGAACCAGCCGACCATGCTGGTCTTTACGCGCTTTTGGCTTCGCGCCGGGACTCTTCGTACATGACTGGCACTGTGCTGCTCAGTGATGGCGGTAGCGGAATCGGCAATCGTCCTGATGGTTGAGTACTCTGCACTCAGCCAGGGTCATTAAAAGGCCCATTGACGTCATAGGTTGAAAAGCGGCAAACTCGTAGAACGGATCCGGAACGGACTGCGCGATTGACTGTTGCTTTCCGCTGTTCGAATGATGTGAGCAGGCGGGCCGGAAACGACAATGTCGGTGTTAATATCTGGGGGCGACGAGGATCTCGCCGGACGTCAAGGAGACCAGTGAGCAGTAAGATCGCGCCAATGAGCATCGCCAGGCGGACGCGTGGCGATTTAACCCCTCGCATTCATGACGGTGCCGTATTTGGTCGCGTTTGGCACCCGACGGCACTGTCGGCTTGATCAAGGCGAGCGTGTCCGCTGCGCCTGTTGCATCGCTGGTGGTCGAGAGGCTTGCAAGGTTGATGGACGGGGTTGAGGCTTTCGGCGGCGCGGCCGCGTCGGCTATGCCGGAGTGGGCCTGAGCGCGAGGGCGATAGACCGGAAGAGGGCGGCGTCGGGGCAGGCGGATGCGAACGCAACCCGGATGCGTGAGGCATTCTTGATGACGCGGGCGGCGACCTGGAGCAGCCGCACGCGCAGCGTCGTGAACTCGGCGGTGGCCAGAGTGGTGGTATTGGGCGCGGTGGCCTTGGGGATTTCCTGCGGGATGCGCCACATCAGCCAGAACGCGGCGGTGTTGTCAACGGCACTGTAATTTTCCCCGGAACGGGGCTCTCCCGCAATTTTGGTGCAGGTGTCATGCCATGATACGCGCCCGGAGCAGGTCGAGGCCAGCCCGGCCGTACATGGAACGCTTGATCAGCTTGAGCTTGTTGATCTTGCCTTCGACCGGTCCAGTGCTCCACGGCAAAATCAATGCGGCGCGCACCGCATCAATATCGCGCCGGAGGCCGCGCGCGAACGAAGCGATGGCGCTTCCAAGTGCCTGGGCGAGCCATGGCTCGAACTCTACGGCTTCGCGTCCGATCAGTATGGCGTAGAAACGCCGCGCGAGGTCGGCAGATTCCGCGATAATGGGCGAGGCGGCGCGGACGGCATCGACGAACCGCGCATCGTCCCGGCAGAGTGTATCGCTGAACGGGGTGAGGAGCCTGTCGCAGCTTGCTGTGCCATGTGTAATACCAACCTGCATTGATCACGACCCACGTGCCCATTTGCGGCGTCCAATTGTCATGATGCGCCATATGTGGACGGC
>NZ_JAZDXA010000041.1:0-48000 GCF_040170545.1 Sphingobium sp. MK2 | reverse complement strand
GCTCGTCACCTCCAATGGCTACCCAATCAATGAATCACGAATAACCTAAATCCGCCAGAGTTTTTGCGGGTGTCCAGCTATGCGGGCAATGGATTCGACCTGATATTTGGCGGCTTCTATAACGATTTCTCTTTTGAGCGCGTTCCCAATGGTTCGCAGCCTTTCGTTTTCGGCGCTACCGGCGAGGCTGACCGTATCGGGTTCAGCGTATGCCGACTGAATGGCACGCCTTGCGTCAGAGCGCCCGTCTTCACCCGCGAACTAGCATCAAATCGCACTATTTCCGGATTTGTCGATGCGACTTTTGCCGTCGCCGACAACATCGATATCTTTGGCGGGTTGCGCTACGATGACTTCAAGAATAGAACCCAGATCGGCCTGAATACACTTACGCCAACACAGTCATTTACCATTACCGATAATGCCGTTTCCGGTCGTATCGGGGCGAGTTATCAGCCGTCTTCGAACAGTAATCTCTACGCTTCCTATGCGCGGGGATATAAACCACCAGCAGTCGGCACCAATCCGCTTGGCATTCTATTCGAATTGGAAGCTGAGAAATCCGACGCATTTGAGATCGGTGCGAAGATGGATATGAATGGTATCCAGCTCGCCGCGAACGCTTTTTATAACAAACTGAAGAATTTCCAGGGGCAAGCAAATGTAGCGGATCCTGCATCAGGTCAGATTATTTCAACCCCTCTCAACTATGATGAAGTAGTATCGAAAGGCCTTGAATTCACAGCTTTTGGCAATCTGTCTCGTTCGTTAAGTTTTAATTTTGGATACCAGTTCAATATTGTAAAATATCCAGATAATTTTCTAGGGGATGATGGACAGGACATAGGCGGACGTCAGTTTTTACTGGCACCAAAGCATAAAATTACACTTTCCGGCGAGTATAAGCAGCCAATATCGTCGAATCTTGAGGCCTTTTTTAACGGCAACGTCATTTACAAGAGTGCCGTGCTAATGACCAGTCGCGCTGATCCGCGCTATGTATATCCCGGCCATGAAATTATCAATGTGGGCATGGGTATCCGCGATCAAGATGGCCGATGGAATGCCTCAATCTATGTCCGTAATCTCACCAAGGAACGCGAGCCATTGGGCTTGCTGCCAACGGCCTTTGCCGGGCAACTGGATGGCGGCATATCGTCGAGGCCGGTTGGTGGCCTGACCGCCCGTGTCGTTGGCGTCAGGGCTGGCTTCGCTTTTTAAATCACCTTCACCAACCGTTTTGAAAAGGTTGAACGTCTGGGGCCTGTATATTCCAGGAATCCTAAGGCTTGGTGATCCCCTAGTCGTTCGCCACCAACATATAAGGAAGAATGAACATGTCGAATGTTGCGGGAATTTATGATTGCGTCGCCAAATCCCCGGTGGGCGATCAAAAATCCGTGTTGACCGTGATTGTCGATGGCGACATCTTCACCGGGTCAAATGCTGGTGCGATGGAATCGATGGAGATCGAAAATGGCAAGGTCGAGGGCAATCGCCTGACCTGGGACATGCGCATGACGATGCCCATGCCGATGAAACTGGAATGCCAGGCGACCGTCGATGGCGACACGCTTACAGGTACAATCAAAGCCGGAATGTTTGGAGCGATGGAAATGTCCGGCACACGGCAAGGTTGATACATAAGCCACACGCCCGTGACGACGCGATATGTAACGTCAGTTCCAATCATCGCTGTCTGTTAAGGCCTCATGCGCGATGAGCGGCAGGCTGTGCCTGCCGCCCGTCAGCCCGGTATAGACGCGCCGAAGAGCAGCATGGGGTCGCCCGGTGGCGACAGGGCGATCTCGCCACCTGCGCCGGTGACCAGTGCGCGCACCATCCAGGCCGCCGCCGTCCGCGATGCCAGTCCCTCGATCGGCAGGGTGCCCGCCAGCGCCGCGCGCAGATCAGGGTCGAGCACGACCTTTGGTCCTTCGCCGCGCACCACAATCTCGGTCACGCCCGGTCGCGCTTCCGCGCCAATGTCGAGCTGGCCGCCGCGCACCAGGGCATCGCCCGCAATCAGCGCCAAATTGAGTAGCACCTTGACCGCCAGCTTGCTGAGCATCTGTTCCTCGACCATCCAGCCGACCTTGACCCGGCCAGTGGCGACGAACATGCCTTCGATCGCGACGCGCGCTTCATGCGGCGGCACCTTGTCGCCGAATCCGCCCGCCGAACCGAAGGCCAGACGGAAAAATTTCAGCTTGTTCGCGGACGTTCGCGCGCTGTCGCCAAGCAGGTCGAGGCAACGCTGGCGCATTTCCGGGTCCGTCTCGTCCGCCATCAACTCAAGCCCATTATTGAGCGCGCCGACGGGACTGAGCAAGTCATGGCACAGGCGCGAACAGAGCAGGCTGGCAAATTCGATGCTGTCGGTCGGGTCGGTCATGCGGGGTCTGGATCGCCGGATAATGGTCAGGACAAGTTTCTCGCACGGCTAATGCGCCGCTGCGCCGCGCGATGCAAGCCCGGCTCGGCCCCTTTCCCTCACCTTATGTCGAGCATCCCCTCCTTGAAAGTCACCTGCCCGGCCTCTCCCGCCTGTGCGATCCACAGCCGCGCTTCGTTGCCCGCCACGATCAGCCACAAGCTGCCATCAGGTCTGGCGCAGGCCGCGTCGGTCGCGGAAGGAATGGCCACGCCCGATGGATGCGAATGATAATGGCCGATCACGTTGGGGCCACCCGACCGCGCCGCCCGGTGCGCGGCGATAAGCGCCGCCGGGTCCAGCTCGAAATGACGCGCAGGGTCAGCCGCGACATTGGCGGCCGGGGCGATCGCCATGATCTGCCCAGCCGCCGCCCCCAACAAGAGACCGCAAACCTCGTCTTCCGCCGCCGCCGCGAGCGCAACGATCCGGTCGAGCAGCAGGCTTGCAATCATCACTCTCATGCCTACATCCCTAGCCAATGGCCGCGGGGGTTTCCATCATCGAAGCAATTATCGACGTGGCGCAGCACGGCCAGAGACTGGACCGCGCACTGGCGGATCTGTTGCCCGATCTCTCCCGCGAACGACTCAAGGCGCTGATCGGCGAAGGCCATGTGTGCGCGCAAGGCCAGAGTTTGAAGCTGAGTGCCTCGCTGAAGGTCGCGAGCGGACAACGCTTCACCATCACCCTCCCCGCCCCCGTGGCGCTGGATGCGGTGGCGCAGAATATTCCGCTGACCATCGTTCATGAAGATGCCGACCTCATCGTCGTGGACAAACCCGCCGGGCTGGTGGTCCATCCTGCGGCAGGCAATCTCGACGGCACGCTGGTCAATGCGCTGCTGCACCATTGCGCGGGGCAATTATCAGGCATTGGCGGCGTCGCCCGTCCCGGCATCGTGCATCGCATCGACAAGGATACATCGGGCCTGTTGGTCGTTGCCAAGACAGACCGGGCGCATGAAGGCCTGGCGCTCCAGTTCAAGGATCACAGCATCGACCGACTCTATGCCGCGATCGTCTATGGGCATCCGGTGCCGCCGACCGGCACGGTGGATGCCTGGGTCGGTCGATCCGACGCTGATCGAAAGAAGATGGCGGTTCATCGGGAAGGACGCGGCAAACATGCCGTCACCCATTATCGGATGGAGGAGCGATTGCGGGGCGCGGCGATGGTCGAATGTCGGCTGGAAACCGGGCGGACGCATCAGGTTCGGGTGCATATGGCCCATATCGGCCACCCCTTGATCGGAGATCCGGTTTACGGTAGAGACAGAAAAGGTTTCAAATCAATACTGGAAACGCTGGGTTTCAGAAGGCAGGCATTGCACGCCAAAACTCTGGGGTTCATACATCCGGTAACAGGTTCGCCCCTGCTGTTCCAAAGTGCATTACCCATGGACATGCAGGAACTGTTAAGCGAGCTTAGAGTATAGGTTTCGACAAGTTTGCGACGGTGGATCGGACGCCTCTTCTGGGTCCCGCCGCGCATGAAAGGGAAAGGTGAAGCGACATGGCCAACAAGAGCAATGTCCCCGCGGTTCCGGCGCTGGGCGGTGAAGCCAGCCTCAACCGCTATCTGTCGGAGATTCGCAAATTTCCGCTGCTCACCCCTGAGCAGGAATATATGCTGGCGAAACGCTATGAAGAGCATCAGGACCCAGAGGCGGCAGCGCAACTGGTGACGTCGCATCTGCGCCTCGTGGCGAAGATTGCGATGGGCTATCGCGGCTATGGCCTGCCGGTCAGCGAACTGATCTCCGAAGGCAATATCGGCCTGATGCAGGGCGTGAAGAAGTTCGAGGCCGATCGCGGCTTTCGACTGGCCACTTATGCCATGTGGTGGATTCGCGCCTCGATCCAGGAGTTCATCCTGCGGTCCTGGTCGCTCGTGAAAATGGGCACGACCGCTGCGCAGAAGAAGTTGTTCTTCAACCTGCGCCGGATGAAGAATAATATCGAAGCGTTCGAGGATGGCGACCTTCGCCCCGAAGATGTGACCAAGATCGCCACCGATCTGGGCGTTTCGGAGGCCGACGTCATCTCGATGAACCGGCGCATGGCGATGGGGGGCGACACCTCGCTCAACGTGCCGATGCGTGAAGATGGCGAGGGCCAGTGGCAGGACTGGTTGCAGGATCATGATCCCTTGCAGGACGAGCGCGTTGCCGACGAGCAGGAGCGCCATCTGCGCCATGAGATGCTGGAAGAGGCGATGACCGACCTTAATGATCGCGAGAAGCATATCTTGGCCGAACGCCGTCTGGCCGAGGAACCCAAGACGCTGGAGGAACTGAGCCAGGTCTATGGCGTCAGCCGCGAACGGGTGCGCCAGATCGAGGTGCGGGCGTTTGAGAAGCTGCAAAAGGCGATGATGCGGATCGCCGGTGATCGTATCGGACAGATGGCGCGCTTCGCCGCCGCCTGACGGATTAGATCGCGACAATTACGAGGCTCCGGCGTTTTGCGCCGGGGCCTTTTTTATGTGCGCGGCTTGAGCGGCGCGGCGGGAGTGCGTTACGCTCCTGCCATGACCGCAAAATCCCTCCGCTCTCCCCGGCGCCGTTCGCGCTGGATCGTCCTTCCTTTCAAGATTATTCTCGGCTTCGTCGTCCTGTCGTTGCTGATGGTGGTGGTCTATCGGTTCGTGCCGCCGCCTGTCACGCTTACCATGCTGCTTGATCCCAATGGCATTACCAAGGACTGGATGCCGCTGGACGAAATGGACCCCGACATGGCACGGGCGGCGATCGCGGCGGAGGATGGCAAATTCTGTTCCCACCATGGGTTCGATGTCGATGCCATCACCAAGGCCGCGTTGAACAATGCCAGCGGCGGACGCATCCGGGGCGGATCGACGATCAGCCAGCAGACGGCAAAGAATGTGTTCCTGTGGCAGGGCGGCGGATTTGTGCGCAAGGGGCTAGAGGCCTGGTTCACGGTGCTGATCGAGGCGATCTGGGGCAAGCCGCGGATCATGGAAGTCTATCTCAACGTCGCCGAAACCGGTATCGGCACCTATGGCGCGCAGGCGGGCGCGATCCGCTATTTCAACCATGGCGCGGCCCAGTTGACGCGCGCCGAAGCCGCGCGCATCGCCGCCGTCCTTCCCCTGCCCAAGAAGCGCGCCGCCGTTGCGCCATCGGGCTTTACCCGCCGCTACGGTAACACGATCGCCGCGCGGATCGGCGTGGTGCAGCGGGATGGGCTGGATAGCTGTTTGCGGTGACGCATCCTCTTAACTTCGCACATTTCCCGCAGATTTCGACATAAAGTTGCGCAGGGCTGATCCTATCGGCAAGTGCGACCTGATGGGTGATCTCCTTTTATAGGCGGGCGTAGCCAAGTAGGACAGCGCGATTGCAGGCATAGAAAAAGGGCAGGGATTGCTCCCCGCCCTTTTCCCGATTTCTGATTGTCTGGACTTAGAAGGCCACGACCATCGATGCGCTGATCGCGCGAGGCGCACCGAAGTTGACGTTCGTGCTCGATGCGGTGGTCAGGCCGCCGCTGAACGAACCGATGTAGAATTTGTCGAACAGGTTCGACACGTTGACCTGAACGAAGGTCTTTTCCAGACCCAGGTTCGCCAGATTGTAGCGCAGGTCGAGGTCGACAATCGTGTAGCCAGCGACCTTGAACGTGTTGATGTCGTTCAGGTAGCGCGAACCCGTGCGCTTGATCTGTGCACCCAGATCCACCGGACCCAACGTACCCTGCATACGACCACCCCAGAGATAGGCAGGCGCGCCGCGTTCGCGGTTGCCCTTGGTCGCGGCGAATGTTGTCGGGCCGGTCTGCACGTCGGCACCGATTTCGGAGTCGATGTAAGAACCAAAGGCGTAGATCAGCAATTCAGGGATCGGGCGAACCGAGACGCTGCCGTCGATGCCATATTTCTTCACTGCACCCAGGTTGGTGTCGATGCTGCAGTCGCAGACATCGTTGAAGGCCGATGCGATGCGATTCTTATACTTCGCATACCAGCCGGTCAGCGAGGCCTGAACGATGCTGGTCTGATAACGCAGACCCAGATCGAAGCTGTCGGACGTTTCAGCAACCGGCTTCGACGCACTGCTGTTACCGGGCAGGTAGATCGAATTATACAGCGTGTCGGTGCCAGGAACCGAAATATTGGCGGCATAGCTACCGGCCAGGCTGATTTCCGGCGTGAGTTTGAACACCGCACCGACGTTCGGCAGCAGCTTGTCATACTTGTAGGTGCGCGACTGCGGCGGGGCAGCGCCCGACGGCGTGCCGTTGGCATTCACTGCATAGGGGTTGGCCGCAGCATAAGCCGCGACATTGCCGCCCGCAACGCAGTTCACATTGCCGTTAAGCGCGGTCGTGAAGCAATATTGGTTCAGGTCGCGCTGGAAGAAAGGTGCGCGCACACCCAGCGTAACGGTCAGCATATCCTGGAAGAACTGACCGCGATATTCACCGGCGATCTGGTTGAGCGTCGCATAGGATTTGCGATCGCGCTTTTGCAGGATGTTGCCAGCGCTATCGGTCAACGGATCGTTCATCGGGAACACGTCAAACGGCTCGCCGCTGAGTTGTAGCAGGCCACCTTCGCCGGTCTGGCGATGGCGCGCGCGATCATAGCTGTAGGACAGACGGACGCGGTTGTTGTCGTCAAAGTCATAGGCGAGGTTGGCGATGCCGATCCAGCGGTTCGTCACGGTCTGGCTGGGGTTCAGCAGCGTGAAGCGATCCGATTCAGCGCCCTGGATCAGGCCGTTGCCGTTGGTGTCCACACCGAGCGTGCCATCGCCGTTGATGTCACGACCGAAATAGGCGCTGCCGCCGAAATAGCCGGTCAGCGGCGTGGTGCCCTGATAGAAGAAGCCTTCATAAGCAGAGGTCGTGCCGCCGCCATTGGCCTTCACATATTGATAGCCGCCGTCCACCGAGAGGGTCAGCTTGTCGGTCAGCGTGAAGCGCGAGTTCAGGCGAACATTGCCGGTGTTGGACGGGTTGTAGCGACGCTCAAACTGCGTGCCGCAGGTGTTGGTCTGATCGGCTACGCCCGGATTGGCCGCCGTGCTGATCGTGCAGGGGTAGCCGACGCCGCCGATATTGTAGAAGCGCGCGCTCTTGTCGCCCGCGAAAGCCGCAGCGGAGCCAGGCGAACCGCCAAAGTTATTGCGGTTGACGTTCAGATGGCCAGCGACCGAGATGAAATCGCCGCTCGCGCCGATCGCCTGATATACCTTGGCGTTATACTGGGCCTTTTCGATCTTGCCGTAGTTGGCGAAGCTCGCTTCGTTATAGGCCCGCGACGCCGACAGCCAAGCCTTGGTGCCGTGGCCGGTCAGATCGCCGGTGTTGACCATGCCGAACACGCGATGGAAGGGACGGTCGCCCGAACCTTCAGCAACGATGTTACCATAGCTGACGCTCGCCATCGCGCCGAAATCGTCGGTCGGCATCAGCGTATTGATGTTGACGGTGCCGCCGACGGCCGCAGCCGTGGGGCTGTCAACGTCGGTCGAACCCAGGTTGACGTTCACCGACTCGATCAGTTCAGGATCGACCTGCTGGTTGGTGTAGATGGCGTAGTTGCCGGAGTCGTTCAGCGGCAGGCCGTCAAAGGTCTGCGAAATGCGGTCGGACGAAAAGCCGCGAATGGTGAAGCTACCGCCGCTCGAACCCCAGGGATCGTTGTTGGTGAAGCTGACACCCGGAACCAGGTTGATGATTTCGTTGACCGACTGACCAGGGCGCTGACGCTCGATCAGTTCCTGGGTCAGGACGACCTTCGCCTTGGGCGAGTCGGGGATGCGAACGCCGCCGACGCTCTGATTGGTCCGCGCGCCGGTGACGACGATGGAATCTTCGAAATCCTGCGAGCCGGTCGACTGCGCGAAGGCGGCGCCGGGAATGGCGACGGCGATGATCGCGGCGCTGCCCATTAGAAACTGTTTCATTTGACCCTTTTCCCTTTTTCAAAGGTGGCGCGTGGGCGCCTGTGCTGTGCTGTTCTCTCAAGCCGGGACCGCATTTGGCGGTTACTGGCGACGGCCCTGTGATGCTCTGATTGCAAATTTGTTACAATGCAGCATCACGACTGTCACATTCCTCCACCACCCCGCGCCGTTGCGCTTGGGGACGCCTCGCCTCTGGCCACAAATCATTGCATTTTAGTGACTTAGGGGCCTATTAGAGCGTTAGTTTGACAGTGGTGCAATTTTGCAACGCAGCAGGAATTTTTGTGCACTGCACCTGTGGATCATGAAAAAGGGGCCAACGATCGCGCGTCGGCCCCTTGTTATGCGGTCAGATGGAGTCGGATCGTCAGGCGGCGTCTTCGGCCCGCTTTTGCTTCTCGCTGAACACCCGCACCGGCTCTTTCTTACCCGCGACGACATCCTTGTCGACCACCACTTCGCCGACACCCTGCATCGAGGGGAGATCGAACATGGTGTCGAGCAGGATCGATTCGAGGATGGAGCGAAGGCCGCGCGCGCCGGTCTTGCGTTCGATCGCGCGCTTGGCGATCGCGGTCAGCGCGTCGTCGGTGAAGCTGAGATCGACATTCTCCATGTCGAACAGCTTGCCATATTGCTTGACCAGCGCGTTCTTCGGCTCGACCAGAATCTTGACCAGCGCGGAGACGTCGAGATCTTCGAGCGTCGCGATGACCGGCAAGCGCCCGACAAATTCGGGAATGAGACCGAACTTGAGCAGATCTTCCGGCTCGCTCGACCGCAGCAATTCGCCGGTCTTGCGCTCTTCGGGCGCAGCGACATAGGCACCAAAGCCGATCGACTTGGCTTCCAGACGGTCGCCAATGATCTTTTCCAGACCCGCGAATGCCCCGCCGCAGATGAAGAGGATGTTGGTCGTATCGACCTGGAGAAACTCCTGCTGCGGATGCTTGCGCCCGCCCTGCGGCGGCACCGACGCGGTGGTGCCCTCCATCAGCTTGAGCAGCGCCTGCTGCACGCCCTCCCCCGACACATCGCGGGTGATCGACGGGTTTTCGGCCTTGCGGCTGATCTTGTCGATTTCGTCGATATAGACGATGCCGCGCTGCGCCTTTTCGACATTATAGTCGGACGCCTGGAGCAGCTTGAGGATGATGTTCTCGACATCCTCGCCGACATAGCCCGCTTCGGTCAGCGTGGTGGCGTCGGCCATGGTGAAGGGCACGTCGAACGTCTTGGCCAGCGTCTGCGCGAGCAAGGTCTTGCCGCAGCCGGTCGGCCCGACGAGCAGGATGTTGGACTTGGCCAGTTCGACCTCGCCCGGCTTGGAGCCGTGGTTGAGGCGCTTATAATGGTTATGGACCGCGACGGAGAGAACGCGCTTCGCCCGGTTCTGGCCGATCACATAATCGTCCAGCACATCGCAGATTTCCTGCGGGGTCGGTACGCCACCATCCTTCCGCCCGACGAGACCGCCCTTGGTCTCCTCGCGAATGATGTCGTTGCACAGTTCCACGCATTCGTCGCAGATGAACACGGTCGGCCCCGCGATCAGCTTCCGCACCTCATGCTGCGACTTGCCGCAGAAGGAGCAGTAAAGCGTGCTTTTTGAATCGGAGCCGGTAAGCTTAGTCATTCGCCATTCTTTCTTCCCTGCCGCTTTGACGACCTACCTGATCGCATCGGCGAGGGATATTCTGGTCCAAAGGCCATCCTAGACCGTGGCGCGCCGTTTCCACAAGGGGAGAAGTGGCGCGCCGCGGCAAAGTCAGCCATCAACTATCCGACGGATCGGCCAGGGAAGGCCGCTGGTCGAACACTTCATCGACGAGACCGAAGGCCTTCGCCTCGTCCGCTTCGAGGAAGGTGTCGCGATCCATCGCCTTTTCGACTTCCGCCAGCGGACGGCCGGTATATTTGGCATAAAGATCGTTCAGGCGACGGCGGATGCGCAGGATTTCCTTGGCCTGGATCTCGATATCGCTGGCCATGCCCTGCGCGCCGCCGGACGGCTGATGCACCATGATGCGCGCGTTCGACAGCGCAATGCGCTTGCCCGGCTCGCCCGCAGCCAGCAGGAAGCTGCCCATCGAGGCGGCCTGGCCGATGCAGACGGTGCCGACCTGAGGCCGGATATATTTCATCGTGTCGTGGATCGCCATGCCGGACGTCACCACGCCGCCAGGCGAGTTGATATACATCCAGATGTCCTTCTTCGGATTTTCCGATTCGAGGAACAGCAGCTGGGCAACGATCAACGAGGCCATATGATCTTCGACCTGGCCGGTCACGAAGATGATCCGTTCGCGCAAAAGGCGCGAGAAAATGTCGAAGCTGCGCTCGCCACGGTTCGACTGTTCGATAACGATGGGGACCAGCGCGGCCATGGGGTTGGTCATGATATCGGTCATTATGCTCTTTCAGTCATCTGCTTCTGCCCGGCCCTACATCGTCACAAAAGGCGGCAGGTTCAAGGGGGAACAGGTACAGCGGGATCGGGCTAGTCGCGCGCGGCGTAATCGGACGGCGCGCGGTGGGCGAGATAGGCCAGACGACGCACCTCGCGGCGGCCCCGCACGACGGTATCGAGGATCAGGCCGCACATGGCCGAGAGGGTAGAGAGGATCACCAGCCCGGTCACCAAAATGGCGGTCGGAAAGCGTGGTACGAGGCCCGTTTCCATATAGGTAACGATCAGGGGCGCGGCGAGGCCGAGCGCCAGCAGCGCCAGGAAAGCGGCGATGATGCCGAAGAACAGCACCGGCCGTTCGATGCGATAGAGGGTGATGATGGTGCGCAGGATGCGAAAGCCATCGCGATAAGTGCTGAGCTTGCTGACCGATCCTTCGGGTCGCGCGCCATAGGCGGTGATGACTTCCGACACCGGCATGGCGAGTTCAAGCGCGTGGACGCTGATCTCGGTTTCGATCTCGAACCCGGCGGACAGCACCGGGAAGCTTTTGACAAAGCGGCGCGAAAAGACGCGATAGCCCGACAATATGTCGGTGAAGCTGCGCCCGAACAATTGCTTGAGCAGGCCGGTCAGCGCCCAGTTGCCGAGGCGATGGCCGGGGCGATAGGCTTCTTCGGCCTCGCTCTTGCGACAGCCGACCACCATGTCGAGATTGTCGGCCAGCATGGCGGCAACCATCGCCGGGGCGGCGGCGGCTTCGTAGGTCGCGTCGCCATCGGCCATGATGTAGATGTCGGCATCGACGTCGGCGAACATGCGGCGCACGACATGGCCCTTGCCCTGTTGCGACACGCGCCGGACGATGGCGCCCGCTTCGGCAGCGAGATCGCGGCTGCCGTCGCTGCTATTATTGTCGAAGACGTAGATGACCGCCTGCGGGAGCGCGCGCCGGAAATCGGCGACGGTCTGCACGATGGCCCCGGCCTCATTATAGCAGGGCAGAATGACCGCGATGCGCGGCGATCCGGCGGCAGTATCGCTGGCGAGAGCCATATCCACGGGCGGAAATTCCTTCATCGTCAGCCTATCCTCTGGTCGTCCGCGCGCCAAGACATGGACCGGCAGGGTTAATATTTCCTCTGCCATAATGGCCCAGACATGAAAAGCGCCCGTGCTTCACGAGGAAGCCGGGCGCTCTTTTCATCGGGCAATGGCCTTATTCGGCCTTGGCAGCGGCCTTTTTGGCGGGTGCCTTCTTCTTGGGCGCGGCCTCGGCGGCGGGGGCCTCCTCGGTTGCAACCGCATCCTCGGCGACATCCTTCTTGGCGGCAGCCTTTTTCGGTGCGGCCTTCTTGGGCGCGGCTTCTTCAGCGGCAGGCGCTTCGTCGGCTACCGGGGCGTCTTCCGCCTCGGCCTTCTTCTTGGGCGCAGCCTTCTTGGCCTTCGGCTTTTCGTCATGGTCATGACCGCAATCGGGGCCATGGACATGCGGCTTGAGGTCGCCGTCCTCGGCTTCGATCGCCGCTTCCAGCTCTTCCTTGGTCACGGTGCGTTCGGTGACTTCGGCCTTGTCGAACAGATAATCGACGACCTTGTCCTCATAGAGCGGGGCGCGCAGCTGAGCGGCGGCCATCGCGTCCTGGCGGACATATTGCACGAACCGCTCGCGATCCTGCGGGCTGTACTGCTGCGCCGCCTGCTCGATAAGACGCCGCATTTCCTGTTCCGACACGGTGACGCCATTGGCCTGGCCGATTTCCGAGAGCAGGAGGCCAAGGCGGACACGACGCACGGCGATGGCGCGATAGTCTTCCTTCTCGGCTTCCATTTCGGCAAGCGCGGCGGCGGGGTCTTCTTCATGACCCGCTTCATGCTGAAGCTGCGCCCAGATCTGCTCGAATTCGGCTTCCACCATGCTCGGCGGCACGTCGAAGTCGTGCGAGGCAGCGAGCTGATCAAGCAGCTTGCGCTTCATGTGGGTGCGGGTCAGGCCGTTATGCTCCTGCTCGATCTGCCCCTTGAGCAGGTCGTTCAGTTGCGCGAGGCCTTCCAGGCCCAGCGACTTGGCGAATTCATCGTCCAGCTTGGGCTTGTCGCCATCCAGGATCGACTTGACGGTGACGTCGAAGGTCGCCGCCTTGCCGGCCAGATGTTCCGCGCCATAATCTTCGGGGAAGGTGACCTCGATGGTCTTCTCTTCGCCCTTCTTCACGCCGGTCAACTGTTCCTCGAAACCGGGGATGAACTGGCCTGCGCCGATCTTGAGGCGGATATCTTCGGCCGAGCCACCTTCAAAGACTTCGCCATCGACCTTGCCGACGAAATCAATGACCAGCGTATCGCCGTCCTGCGCGACATGATCGTCGGCATGTTCTTCCAGCGCGCCCTGCTGCGTGGCGATACGACCGGCCGATTCCGCGACCTGCTCGTCGCTCACGGGAATGGTCAGGCGCTCCAGCTTGAGGCCATCGATGCTGGGGGCGGCGATTTCAGGCAGCACTTCCAGCGCGACCTTGATCTCGGCATCCTTGCCGAACTCGAAACCCTCGTCCAGCTCGACCGAAGGCTGCATCGCGGGGCGCAGCTTCTGGTCGGCGATCAGCTTCTGGATGCTTTCCTGGATGCTGTTGTTGAGCGCGTCGCGCTGCAAAGCCTCGCCGTGCATCTTCTTGACCAGGTTAGCGGGCACCTTGCCGGGACGGAAGCCAGGCATCCGCACCTGCGGCGCCATGGTCTTGACTTCCTTTTCCACTCGCGCGTCGATATCCTTCGACGTGATGGTTACGGTGTAGGCGCGCTTAAGGCCCTCGTTCAACGTCTCGACAGTCTGCATCTCTTCTCTCAAACGCTTTCTTCAGCTGAATTTCGGTGGCGCCTGCGATGGGCCGGGGCCTGGCGCACTGGTGCGGGCGAAGGGACTCGAACCCCCACATCTTGCGATACCAGAACCTAAATCTGGCGCGTCTACCAATTTCGCCACGCCCGCATCGGTCGCCGGTCGGCGCGGCATAGAGAAAAGCGTGGGAAGAGGCAAGGGATAGTGGAACGAACCGGGGAACCACGTCGGCGCGCCATGCGTAGCCTATCCACCAACCTATATAGGAGTGCCGCAGCCATGGCTACCCAGCCCGATCCCAATCCCGACGGCCTGCCCCCACCCGACATCATCGAGCCGCAGTCGCCCGATGAAATGCCTGCACCCGCGACTCCGGTCGAATTGCCGGTGACGGAGCCGGACGAAATCGTGCCTGTCGGCCCGGATTACGACCAGCCGGACCGCGCTCCAGCAGAATTCCCGCCGGACTGAGTAACGAACCGTGCGGTAAAAACCACATATCCACAATTTTCTTACTCAAAGACGGAACTTTTTGGTCGATCGCAAAAATATCGTCGCCGCGCCGCTGGACAGCCCCCTGCAAGCATGATTGAACCATGACAGAAAAAAGAAATCGGGAGAGGCGCGGCTGACAAAAAAAGGGGGTCGACGTGCATAAGGTTCGCGCCAAGCTGGACTGGTTCAAAACCGTGATATTGCCGCAGGAGGCCGCGCTACGCGGTCGCCTTCGCCGTATTCTTCCATCCACACACGAGTTGGAAGATATGTGCGCGGAAGTCATGGCCAGAGCCTATGCCACCGAAAATTGGGAAAATGTAACGACAGGCCGCGCCTATCTGTTCACGATCGCCCGCAACCTCGTCATCGACACGGCGCGACGCAACAAGATCGTCAGCTTTGAAACGATCGCCGATCTGGAATTGCTGGGCGGCGATAACGGCATTGAAGCCCAACTTCATGCCCGCGAAGCGCTAAGGCAGATCGAAACCATCGTCGAGTCATTGCCGACCCAATGTCGCCGTGTCTTCATTCTCCGCCGCATTCATGAAAAATCCATGATTGAAATAGCGGAGGACATGTCTCTATCCGTCTCAACTGTTGAAAAACATCTAGCCAAAGCAATCGCAATAGTTATGCGGGCCTGGGCGGAACGTGAGGAAACGGATTTCGAGCGTGCAGGCTTCGGGGCCAACTTCAAGCAGCGGTCCCAGGGACGCGATAGAAGCGGAAGCCGCGCGCCTGCTGGCTAAGCTCAATAGCGATCCGACACCGCAGGAAGAAGCGGACATTTGCGACTGGGTCGAAGCCGACCCCCGCCACGCCGTCGCCTTTGCCAGAGCCGAAGCCGCCTGGGAGGCCGCAGAACGCCTCAAGAGCGCCGCTGCCGACGTCACCCTACCCTCGCTGCCGCAAATTGTCAGCGAGGAACATCAGCGCCGCCTGTCGCGCAACATCATGATCGCCGCCGCCGTTGCGGTGCTGCTATTCATCGTCGCCGCGATCGTCACCGTGCGGACATTCAGCGGGGTGGATCATTATGAAACGGGCCTGGGCGAAATTCGCGATGTGACGCTCGAAGACGGCTCCATCCTCCATCTCAATAGCGACAGCGAAGCCGAAGTCCGCTTCACAGGCCATGGCCGCAAGGTTCGCATCGTCAAGGGCGAAGCCGCTTTCGATGTCGCCCCCGACAGTGAACGCCCTTTTGACGTCGAGGTGCGATCAGCGCTGATCCGCGCGGTTGGAACGACGTTCAATGTGCGAATCCGTCCCGCCCTGGTCGAACTTACCGTCACCAAGGGCACGGTCGCGGTTCATTGCGGGCATGATTCCGAACGGCGGGTCAGCGCGGGCAATGGCGCGGTGATCCAGCCAAGAAGCATCGCGCTCACCAGCTTGGGCGACAAGATCGTAAGCCAGCGGGTCGCCTGGCGCGATCAGATGCTGTTGCTCGATGGCGAAACCATCGAGCAGGCGACCGGAGAGTTCAACCGCTATCGCAAGGCACCGATATTGATCGGCGACACCCGCGTATCCGCCTTGCGGATCGACGGTCGCTTCCACATTGGCGACAGCCGCAAATTTCTCGCCACGCTGCAACTCCATTATCCGGTGCGCGCGGTGCAGGGCGAAGACGGATCGGTCATGCTGCTCTATCGCGACAAGGAGCCGGAGCAGGCCCTGGCCAACGCGGCGTTGTAACCGCCTTGCGCGCGGTTTTCGCTATTCCAGCAGGTGTCGGACGAGATGGGGCACCAATAGGCTGGCTGGTCCCAGCCGTGTTTCGTCGAAATAATCGCTGCCCGCCGAAGGATCGAGATTGAGTTCCAATGTCCGGGCACCGGCATGGCGCGCGGTCTGGACAAAACCCGCGGCGGGATAGACCGCGCCCGATGTGCCGATCGACACGAACAGGTCGGCGCGGCGCAAGGCTTCGTCTATCACATCCATCTGATAGGGCATTTCGCCGAAGAAGACGATGTCAGGGCGCAAGCGGGGCTGCCCGCATCCGGTGCAGACCGTCCCCGGCGGCAAGGCTTGCGTCCACGGCACCGCTTTGCCGCAGGCGGCGCAGAGCGCGGATTGCAGTTCGCCATGCATGTGGATCAGCCGTTTCGCCCCGGCGCGCTCGTGTAGATCATCGACATTCTGCGTCACGATCAGCAATTCGCCGGGCCAGGCCGCATCCAGCGCGGCTAGCGCTTCATGCGCCGGATTGGGGGAGACGGTTGCCAGCTTCGCCCGGCGCTCGTCATAGAAGCGATGGACCAACGCGGGATTGCGCGCCAGTGCCTCCGGGGTGCAGACATCCTCCACCCGATGCAAAATTGGAACACCGTTTTCGTCTGTGGTTTCCCAATAGCTGACCGCGCCCTTCGTTCTGAAGGTTGCGATGCCGGATTCGGCCGATATGCCCGCACCGGTGAGGATGACGATGTTCTGGATATCCTGCCTCACCATTCGCGCCATTCGTCTATTTCATCCACAAGCGCCTTTTGCCGCGCGCAATGAGCCATCTCCTCCAACACCGCACAGATGTCTTCACGCTCCTCGGTTTCGATCACGCCACCGGCTTTGTCGTCAGCTACATTGAACCAGATGATAGTTTTCTTGAGGATCGCCCGAACATCTGCCTTTTTCGGTTTTGGACCGAGTTCCTTGAGAGCGGCACAAGCATCGCGGATCGTTGCGCGTGCGGCTGTTGTGAATTCTTCCGGTGGAAATGGCGGTGATGGCGACCATCGCTCGAAGGGCGTTTCGGATTGAAGCTGGTCCCATGTGAGTTTGCTCAATCGTGTGCGATATCGCTCTTCCTTTGCCGCTCGGTCAGCAGCATTCTTGGCATCCTTTTTCTCATTTTCGATGATGAAGGCTTCACGATCGTTGGCCCAGCGCCATTCTCCCTCCGCTGCATGATTGGCAGCACGTAATGTGGAGAAGCGTGATCCCGCAGCATAAGTCGCAATCTCATGGGCGAACTGCTGTTCCCCACGGGATACGGCTTGCATACCTACGAAGCTGAATTCGTCCAGATCGCCTTCCCGCCGCCACCAATCATGGAGGACGCCGAATACAGCAGCCCTCCCGGTATGGGCAAAGCGATGCTCATTGATAATGGACGAACGTCCAACCTCAGCGATGCTCGGAGGCGTAGCCCAGATGCCATCCAGCACAGCGACCGCGACGTGCTTATCATCAACGCCTACCACTTTGATTGCCGCATAGCGATCAGTCGCCGGTGGAGAAAATTCCGAATCTGGCCGGGTGCGGAAGGAATATATTTGCCCGCCTACCGGCTCGTTCGGGAAAGGAGCAAATCCAGTGGCGCTCACAGGCACGGTTGACCTCTCCGCCCTGCCGTCTGAGATACCTCGGAAAAGCCGCGTCAGAAAATCCTTCATGCTACCTCGCAAAAACGGAGAAGACGGGCAGAGCATTCCTCCTCGACGCGATGCCCCTCCCAGAGGCCATCTGGTCCGCGAAAGGTGGCAAGGCCGCTTTCGGCGGAAATGCCCGCGCCGGTGAGGATGACGATGGTCTGGATGTCGGGCTTCATGGCATGACTATAGATGAAATTGCTTGGACGAGAATGGGTGGGGAGTGGAATTTCAGTCGCTGCCCATACGCCTGCAAAAGCGGGTACATATCCTAGCCGTCATACCAGCGCAGGCTGGCATCTCAGGCGGAGGCGTGGAACAGTCGGGCTTGGCACTTGCCGCAACGCCTTCGCGCCATCTCCTGAGACCCCAGCTTTCGCTGGGGTGACGATAAGGGGTGGGTGGAGGAGGATCAGATTAGCAGGCGCCAATGCCGTAGAACGGACTTAAAATCCACCGTCACCCCAGCGAAGGCTGGGGTCTCAGGCGGCGACGCGCTAGGGTAGGACATGGCGCGAGGCGGCTACACATATATCATGACCAACAAACCGAGGGGCGTTCTTTATATCGGCGTCACAGCCGATATCGCCGCGCGCGCCGAACAACATCGAAACGGCACCGGCTCCGCTTTTTGCAAGAGATACGGGCTGACCCGCCTCGTTCTGGTCGAGCCACATGATGACATCGCACTCGCCATTGCTCGCGAGAAGGCCCTCAAAGCCTGGAAACGCGAATGGAAAATCCGGCTTGTGGAAGAAGGCAATCCAGATTGGCGTGATATGACAGACGTCATCCTCTGACGCCTGAGACCCCAGCCTTCGCTGGGGTGACGATGGGAAGAATGGCCGCTTCCAAGCAATGGCACCGCATAGTCTAAAGGCAAAGCGTGGCGAGAGACCGTCTATCGCCAAGCCAATGACATCCGCGTTACGCCGCCAAGTGTCGCGCCCGGTCCCGCCATGTTTCCGCCAGGACCGGCATGTCGGCCAGTTGCGCCACCGCGTCGCGGTCGACCTTGTGCCCGCCGCCGATCAATAGGCGAAAGACCCGCGCGATGGGCCAGTCCGGCAAGGGGCGGTCGAGCAAGGTCATCCGCTCGCCTGCTTGCGCCTCGCCCTCGCGGATCACGCGGAAATATAGGCCGCTGCGGCCGGTCTTGACGATGGTGGCCATGACATCGCGCGCGCCGAAACGATGGTCGAGTTTCCAGCAGGGTTGGCGACCATGGCTGACCTCCACGATCGCGCTGCCTAGCGTGAAGCGGTCCCCTAAGCAGATCGTCTCTTCGGTCATGCCACCCGCGGCGATATTTTCGCCAAAGGCGCCGGGCGCGTCCAGTAGTGGATGGCCGGGCTTTCGGTCGCGCCACCAGGCATAATGGTCTTGCGGGTAGAGATGGATCGCCTTGTCCCAGCCGCCATGATGGATGGGGTCGGCGACCTGATCGCCCTCCAGGCCGCCCCAGCCGATCCGCACCGGGCCGGTCACGGGGGTCTTGGCGATGGCGCTATAATCAAGGCCGCGAAAGGGGGCCGGTCTGCCGACGAGCAAGGCATCGACTGTCATGAAGGGCGTATCCATGCCGCCATGTTGCCATGGCTGCGGACCGCTGGCGAGGGCCGATCGGCGGCAGGTGGCGTCAGGCCGGGCTGATTTCAGACCGCAGCTTGAGGACTTCGCCGCCATTGTCGGAATGGATCAGGAAGGCGGGATCGTTGGGCGATCCGTTGCGACGGATCAGCGACCCTTCGATCGTGCGTTCGACATGGCGGTCGAACCGTTCCGTGATGTGACCCCGGCCGACGCCCTGCCCCCAGTTCCACTTGACCCGCTTTCCCTTGCGAAATGTCTCGGTCATCAGGGCATCCTCTTCCTGTCGGGCGCATGCTGCGCCAGCCGGTTTACATGACAAGCGAAGGTCAAAATTCCCAAGGGCTTAAGCGGTTCCCTTGGGTTTTACATTCTCTTGCGCTAAGGGGGCGCGATGGATGTTTCCGGCCTTCGCGTTGCCCTGTTCAGCGGCAATTATAATTATGTCCGCGATGGTGCGAACCAGGCGCTCAACCGTTTCGTGGGCTATCTGTTGCGGCAGGGCGCGGCAGTGCGGGTCTATTCGCCGACCACCGACACGCCTGCGTTCGAGCCTGCGGGCGACCTGGTCAGCACCCCTTCCTTTCCAGTACCGGGGCGCAAGGAATATCGCGTACCCCACCGCATGTCCGCGCAGGTTCGCCGCGATCTCAAGGCGTTCCAGCCCAATCTTATCCATCTTTCCAGCCCCGATCCGCTCAACCATCGGGCGCTTAGCTGGGCGCGGGATCATGGCCTGCCGGCGGTGGCATCGGTGCATACCCGGTTTGAGACCTATCCGCGCTATTATGGCCTCGCCTTTCTGGAGCCACTGATCGAATCGATGCTGCGGCGCTTTTATCGCCGCTGCGATGCGATCGTCGCACCGTCCGATTCGATGGCGCAATTGTTACGCGAACAGCGGATGAGCTATGATGTCGGCATCTGGACGCGGGGCATTGATCGCGACATCTTCAACCCCGACCGCCGCAGCCCGGAATGGCGGCAGTCAATGGGCATCACCGACGATGCGCCGGTGATCGGCTTTATCGGGCGGCTGGTGATGGAGAAGGGACTGGACGTCTTTTCCGACGCGATCGACCAACTGGCGGCGCGGCAGGTGCGGCATCAGGTGCTGATCGTGGGCGAAGGCCCGGCGCGCGAATGGTTCCAGAACCGGTTGCCGAACGCCGTCTTCACCGGCTTTCAGGGCGGGCCGGATCTGGGGCGCGCGGTTGCCAGCATGGACATGTTGTTCAATCCGTCGGTTACGGAGACCTTCGGCAATGTGACACTGGAGGCGATGGCCTGTGGTTTGCCCACGGTCGCGGCGCGGGCGACCGGCAGCGAAAGCCTGGTGACCGACGGTGTTACCGGGCGGCTGATCCGCCCCGGGGCTATCGGCGATTTCGCCGATGCGCTGCAACAGTATTGCGACGATAGTACCGCGCGCGCACGGGCCGGCGAAGCGGCGCGCGCACGGGCGGAGCGCAATGGTTGGGATCAGGTCAACCAGGCGCTGGTCGACACCTATCTGCGCGTGATCCGCCAGCGGGCGCAGGGCATGGTGCTGCGATCCAGCCCCGTTCCCTGAGCGCCCTGCCCTCCCTATATAGACCGCATGGCTGACCTGTTCGCTTCCGACGATGCTGCGCGTGATCATGCGCCCCTGGCCGACCAGTTGCGGCCGCGCACATTGGCGGAGGTGGTCGGGCAGGAGCATCTGACCGCCGCAGATGGCGCGATCGGGCGGATGGTGACGGCAGGACGGCTGTCGTCGATCATCCTGTGGGGACCGCCCGGCACGGGCAAGACGACGATCGCGCGGCTGCTGGCCGATGCCGTAGCGATGCGGTTCGAGCCGATTTCGGCGGTGTTTTCCGGCGTGGCGGACCTCAAGAAGGTCTTTGCGGCGGCGAAAGATCATGCACGGCAGGGCGCCAAGACTTTGCTGTTCGTGGATGAGATTCACCGGTTCAATCGCGCCCAGCAGGATAGTTTCCTGCCCTTCGTCGAAGATGGCACGGTAACGCTGGTCGGCGCGACGACGGAGAATCCGAGCTTCGAATTGAACGCGGCTCTGCTGTCGCGGGCGCAGGTGTTGATCCTGCGGCGGCTGGACGCAGCGGCGCTCGAACAATTGCTTGATCGGGCGGAGGCGTTGACGCAGCGGTCCCTGCCGCTCACCGCCGCCGCACGCGATGCGCTGCTCGCCAGCGCCGATGGCGACGGGCGCTTCCTGCTCAACCAGGTCGAGACGCTTTACGCGATCGACCTGCCCGAACCGCTCGATCCGGCGGGGCTGTCCGCCCTGCTCCACCGCCGCGTCGCGGTCTATGACAAGGATCGGGAGGGGCATTATAATCTTATTTCGGCGCTGCATAAATCGCTGCGCGGTTCGGACCCGCAGGCCGCGCTCTATTATTTGGCGCGGATGCTGACGGCGGGCGAACAGCCGCTCTATGTGCTGCGTCGCCTCGTACGCTTTGCGACCGAGGATATCGGCCTCGCCGATCCGCAGGCGGTGGTCCAGTGCCTGGCGGCCAAGGATGCCTATGAATTTCTGGGCAGCCCCGAAGGCGAACTGGCGATCGTGCAGGCCTGTCTCTATTGCGCGACCGCGCCCAAATCCAATGCCACCTATGCGGCGATGAAGGCGTCGTTCAAATCGGCGCGCGATACCGGATCGCTGATGCCGCCGATGAACATCGTCAACGCGCCCACCAAGCTGATGAAGCAGGTGGGGTATGGCAAAGGCTACCAATATGACCATGATACGGCCGAAGGCTTTTCCGGGGCTAATTACTGGCCGGAGGAGATGACCCCGCAGACCTTCTACGCGCCGACCGATCGCGGTTTCGAGGCGCGGATTGCCGAGCGCATCGCGCACTGGAACCGATTGCGCGCCGAGCGGCAGGAGGGATGACGCCGCGCTTCGAGCGCTTCGTTGCCATCGACTGGTCGGGCGCGAAGGGGGTGCGGCACAAGGGCATTGCGGTGGCGGTCTGCGATGCGGGCGATGCGGCACCGCGCCTGGTCGAACCCGCCGCGCGCGTCTGGTCGCGCGAGGCGGTGGCGGATTGGCTGATCGAGGCTTGCGCGCGCGCGCCGACGCTGTTCGGCTTCGATTTCAGCTTTGCGCCACCCTATGTCGCGCGCGGCGGCTATCTGCCAGGCGACCCGGTGCCGCAGGATGCGCCCTCCTTCTGGGCCTATGTCGAATCGGTGTGCGATGACGCGGATCTGGGAGCGGCCAGCCTGTTGGAGGTTGCCCATCGCCGCCATTTCTATTTCGGCAAGGCAGACGGGGTGAAGGCCGACTATATGTACAATCGGGCCTGCGAAGCCCATTATAATGCGGGCGGCGGGGGCAAGCCGTCCACCGTCTATGACGCGATCGGCGCGGCGCAGGTCGCCAAGGCCAGTTTTGCGGGTATGCGGCTGTTGCACCATCTGCGCCCGCATGTGCCGATATGGCCGTTCGATCCCCTGCCAGCCACCGGCTCGCTGATCGTTGAAATCTACACCAGCATTGCGGCCCGCGCGGCGGGGCGGCCCAAGGGGCGGAGCAAAATGCGCGATCTGGAGGCGATCAACGCTGCGTTGGCGGTGCTGGGGTCTGCGCCCTATGCCGAATCGCTGCCCGATGACCATGGCGCGGATGCGATCGTCACGGCGGCCTGGATGCGGCGGGCGGCCATGGAGCCGTCGCTTTGGTCGCCCGCGCCCCTGACGCCGCATATCGCCGCAACAGAGGGCTGGACGTTCGGCGTCATCTGATAGTAAGGGCGTTCGGCCCGATGGGCGCGCCGGATTAGCACAGGGGTAGTGCAGCGGTTTTGTAAACCGAAGGTCGCGGGTTCAAATCCTGCATCCGGCACCATTTTCCGCCCGATCAGACCCCGAACAAAAATGGGGACCGGCATTGCTGCCGATCCCCACGTCCGTCGGGTCAAGCGATCCGCGTCCCTGGCAGGATGCGATCATCGGCCCGGCGTTTGCGATCCGACCGCCTTCCCGAAGAAAGACTGCCGCATCGGTTGCTTCGGGGTGAGCCAAGGGCTGCTTTCCCGTCGCTGGTCGTACCTGTCCCGATGCCCGACGTTCACTTTCGCGCGTACCCGGCAGCGGCCCTGACGACCGATCCGGCTATTGGCTGCGCCCTTGCGGGTTTGGCCTATCGCCGAACCATCAGCCACATATGTAAAGCCTTGATTGCTCAAGGTTTTTGAAATGGATCGCTCCGTTTCCACGTGCGCCGATAGAGAGATGGTCTCACCTCGTCCGAGTCGCTCAAAGCGAAATCGGACAAGATGATGACAGTCGAGCCTGCAAATCCGGGGATAAATCTGTGGATAACTATGGATAGATTTTCGGTTGGCGGTCAGATCGGCACCCAATCAGGAGCAGCCAGCGTAAAACCTGCGAAATCGAAGGCCGGCGTCACCGTACAACTGACCAATGTCCAGCCCCCAAGCGGTGCCGCCGCCTGCCAATGATGCGCGGGCACCCTGCCCTGCGGCATTTGCCCCGCCATGATGTCCGGGCCGAGGTGAATGATTTGCACGGGTTCGCCCTCGACCGCGAGCGATAGCCGTAATGGCGCGCCCGCATGCCAGAACCATAGTTCGTCGGCGTCCACCTTATGCCAGTGCGAGGATTGATGGGCCTCCAACAGGAACAGGATCGCTGTTCCCGCCGCCCGGTCGCCCTCTTTCGCGGCAGCGCGCCATGTTTCCCGATACCAGCCACCTTCAGGATGGGGCGTGAGGCCAAGCGCGGCAATCAGCGCCCGCCCATCCTGTTCGTCGTCCGCGCGCATCCGCTCACCTCAACTTTTATGGATTTTAATACAATCGCTTATGTCGTTGTCGAACGTTAATGCAACCTCGATCAATATGGAGGGGTTGAAGCACCAAGTCACGCAAATGGAGGAGAATTTCATGCGTAAAGCAATAATGGCCCTGGCGGCCGTCTCGATGGCGATCCCGATGTCGATGGCTATCCCGATCGAAGGCGCAGAAGCGCGCAAGAATCATCGCTATAAGGAATGGCGCGGCCGCGACGGGCGCACCTATTGCCGCAAATCCGACGGTACGACCGGCCTGATCGTAGGCGGCGTCGGTGGTGCCTTGGTGGGCCGTGCCATCGACACACGCGGCGAACGCACGACAGGCACATTGCTAGGTGCCGCTGGCGGCGCGCTGCTCGGCAAGGAAATCGACAGCAAGCGCACCTGCCGCTGATACAAAAAGGGCGGCGTCCCGTCGGACGCCGCCCTTTTTATTCGACGGATCGAAAGATCAGTTCGACGCTGCGCCGCGCGCTTCATCGACCTTGAAAGCGACATTCTGGCCGCCCGACACACCCGAAACCTTGCCGTTCTTGACGGACAGATTGAAGGCTACGGCATCGGGGAAACGACGACCGGAAATAACTTTGCCGGTTTTCGTGTCCTTCACTTCATACACATAGGTATAACCTTCGTGCGTGAAGCGCTGCTTACCGGCTTCTTCAGCCTGGGCAGGGGCAGCAAGGGCAACAAAAGCGCTCAGGGCGCTGGCGGCAACAAACTTGGACAGCATTCGCATGGGTTTTCTCCTTGTGAATGCCGATCAAACACCTCTGTATATTCTTGTTCTGTTGACGACGCTTCTATGTTGCAGCGCGGCATGACAGCAATCGCAAAAGACGCCTGTGCGGTTGCGCGGAACGCAACCTGAACAGATGTTAGCGCTTAATCCTTTGACATTGCGACAATATGTTGGAACTGCGCTTGCGTGAGCGGCGACACCGACAGGCGGGATTGGCGTAACATCACCATGTCGGCCAAGGCCGGATCGGCTTTCATGGCCTTGAGCGTCACCGGGCGATCCAGCTTTTGATGCGGCGCGACATGCACCGCGATCCATTTGCCACTATCGTCGGTGCTGTCGGGCGCGGCTTCTTCGACGATCGTCATGATGCCGACCGCTTCCACGCCGATATTGCTGTGATAGAAGAAGGCGAGGTCGCCCTTGCGCATCGCCTTCATATGCCCCTGCGCCGCGTGGTTGCGCACGCCGTCCCATTCCGCCTTCCCCTTGGCGACCAGGTCGTCATAGGAAAAGACATTGGGTTCCGATTTCATCAGCCAATAGTTCATTCTGCCTCCTTGCATCAGCGTCGCTGGCCGATCAAGGATGGCGTCATATGTTGCCGCGCCGCCATGGAGGCGCGCGCGCTCAGGATTTTTTGGAGATAATGACGTGTCGCAGACGATGATCGACCAAGTCCCGGTCCTGTCCATGGCCGAGTTGGACAAAGCCGATTTTGCCCAGGCTTTTGGCCGGTCCTTCCAGCAGTTCGGTTTCGCGATGGTGCGCGACCATGGGATGGACCAGCAGTTGATCGACGCGGGATGGGCGATGGCGCGCGAATTCTTCGCCCTGCCCGACCCCGTCAAGCGCCTTTATGACGCCAAGAATAATGGCGGGCAGCGCGGCTATACCGCGTTCGGCACGGAAATCGCCAAGGGCGCGAGCGAGAATGACCTCAAGGAATTCTGGCATGTCGGCCGTGACCTGCCTGCAGGCGACCCGCTGGCGCAAACCATGCCGCCCAATGTCTGGCCGGACGACATGCCGGAGTTCAAGGCCGTGTTCGCCCCGCTCTATCGCGAGTTCGACCGGGTGGGCGCGGAATTGCTGTCGGCGATCGCGCTCTATCTGGACTTGCCCGAACGCTGGTTCGACGGGCCGATCGACAAGGGCAATTCGATCCTGCGCTTGCTCCACTATCCGCCGGTGTCGCCCGAAGCACCAGGCATTCGCGCGGGCGCGCATGAGGATATCAACCTCATCACCCTGCTATTGGGCGCAGAGGAAGGCGGACTGGAGTTGAAAGATCGCAATGGCAACTGGCTGCCGGTGGTGCCGCCGCCCGGCGCGCTGGCGATCAATGTCGGCGACATGCTGCAGCGGCTGACCAACCATCTGCTGCCGTCGACCAGCCATCGCGTGGTCAATCCGCCGCCAGAGCGGCGCGGCCATTCGCGCTATTCGATGCCCTTCTTCTTGCATCTGCGCCCCGATTTCCTGATCGACGCGCTGCCGCAATGCGTCAGCGCCGAGAATCCGCGCCGTGATCCACCGATCACCGCGCATGATTATCTGACCGAGCGGCTGATCGAGATCGGGCTGATCAAGAAGGCCTAGAACCGGGCGGCAATTATTTCCGCCCGCGTCCGAGCGTGATGCCGATTTCTTCGCCACGCTCGGACAGCGCCAGCTTGACGATCTTGACCTCGACATGGCTGACCATCACATCCTGCAGGAAAATGGTGTCGATGATATGGTCGGCGACCGCCTCGATCAGCGTGAAATGCACGCCTTCGGGCAGCGCGGTGGACGCGGCATGTTTGAGGTCCATGTAATTTTTGGACTGGCTGAGCGGCGTATCGGGCGCATAATGATCGGCGATCTTCAGCCGCGCGCGGATGGAAATGCGCAACGGCTGGGGGAGATGCGTCTCCTCCGAATAGATGCCGGTCAGCACGTCGACATGGAGATCATTGACCTCCAACGTCAGAAAATCGTCAAATCCAGTCTGCATGGTCCGCCATATGCAGCCCGTTGCTGCTGTTGCGACGGGCCTCTTTAGTCTTTCATTTTGCGACGCGAGCGCTAAAGCCCGCCGCTTCCGGCGCGGTCCATGCGCCATTGATGGCGGATCGGCAAGACGTGTCTCAGATTGTTCCCTTGAATAGTCAGCCTGCCATGGCGATCGAGGCGCTGCTGGACGCCGCCTTCGGGCTGGATCGGCACGGTCGCACCGCCTACCGCATCAGGGATGGGATGCCCTGGCTGCCCGACTTGTCCGTCGCCACGCTGGACGCTGACGGGGCGCTGATCGGATCGCTGCAAAGCTGGCCCGTCGCGCTGACGCAGGCGGATGGCACGCAAATGCCGCTCATCATGATTGGCCCGGTTGCGGTTGAGCCAGCCCATCAGAAGGGCGGCCATGGGCGCGCGATGATGAACGCCGTGGTCGATGCCGCCCGCGCCCGGCGCAGCGAGCCGTTGATGATGATCGGCGACCCGGAATATTATGGCCGCTTCTGGGGTTTTGATGCGCAGGGCACCGGCGGCTGGGCCGCGCCCGGCCCGTTCGAGCCGCGCCGCCTGCTGGCTTTGTCGGTCGATGGTCGTCCGGTTGGTGGGATCGGGATGCTTGGCCCCAGAATCGCGGTCGCGGCCTGATTACCCCTTTGCCTTCGGGCAAGGCCGTGCCTATCTCGATCTCATGCCCATGGAGCCCCTCCCCGACCTCGCCACCCTGTCCCTCGCCGATATTGCCCGGCTGGCCGATGAAAAACGCCTGCCGCCGGTGGAGCAATGGAATCCTGCCCATTGCGGGGACAGCGAGATGCGGATCGCGCGCGACGGCACCTGGTTTCATCAGGGATCGCCGATCGGACGGGAAGCGATGGTGCGGCTATTTTCGACGATCCTGCGTCGCGAGCCGGATGGCAGCTATGTGCTGGTCACGCCGGTCGAGAAGCTCGATATCGTGGTGGAAGATGCGCCGTTCGTCGCCGTCGAATTGAAGAGCGAGGGTGAAGGACGGGACCGTGCGCTCGCCTTTCGCCTCAACACGGGCGATCTTGTCGCAGCCGGGCCGGACCATGCACTGGTGGTGCGCGAAACGGCCGATGGTCCCCACCCCTATCTCCATGTGCGGGGCGGGCTGGAAGCGCTCATCAACCGCAGCGTCTATTATGAGATGATGAACATGGCGCTGGAGGAAGCGGGCGATCGGGTCGGCTTGTGGAGTCATGGCATCTTTTTTCCGTTGGATGGGACGGCATGACGCTGGCGGAGCGATTGCGCGCTGCACTGAGGGAAGGGCATCAGCGAGACATCGAACCGTTATTGTCGGACACGCGCGATCCACGCATCGATGGAACGCTCACGCTCGCGCCGGCAGCGGTACTGGTGGCCGTCACGGATCGCCGCGAACCGGGCCTGATCCTCACACAACGGTCCGCATCGCTGCGCAAACATGCGGGACAGATTGCCTTTCCGGGCGGCCGCGTCGATGCAGAGGATGCCGACGAGATTGCCGGTGCCTTGCGGGAAGCGGAGGAGGAAATAGGCCTGCCGCGCCATGTACCGAAGGTCATTGGTACGTCGGATCGCTATCATACTTTCACGGGCTTCGACATCGTCCCGGTGCTGGCGGTAGTGCCGCCCGACCTGCCGCTGCGCGCGCAGGAAAGCGAAGTGGCCGACTGGTTCGAACTGCCGTTGGCCTATGCGCTCGATCCAGTTAACCGTAACCGCCATGTCGTGGAATTTGATGGGGTTATGCGCCATTATTATGAGATTATCTGGCAGGAGCGTCGCATCTGGGGCGTGACCGCTGCCATTCTCGCCAATCTTTCGCGCAGGCTGGGCCATGACCATCCTGCTGCCTGACGCCGAATGGCGACACCGGCCGGGCCTGGATGGCCTGCTCGACGCGCTGGGCGCAGCCCAGGGTCAGGCGCGCTTCGTCGGCGGGGCGGTGCGCGATGGGCTGCTGGGGCTTCCGGTCAACGACCTGGACATAGCCACCACGCTCGATCCGCATGACGTGGTTGATCGGCTCAAGGCGGCGGGAATCAAGGCGGTGCCGACCGGCATCGACCATGGCACCATCACCGCCGTCATATCAGGCTGGCCAGTGGAGATCACCACGTTGCGCCGGGACGTCAGCACCGACGGCCGCCGCGCGACCATCGCCTATACCGACGACTGGCGCGAAGATGCGGCCCGGCGCGATTTCACCATCAATGCGCTCTATGCCGATCCGCTGAGCCGGGAGGTGACGGATTTCTTTGGCGGTGTCGCCGATCTGGAAACCCGACGCCTGCGCTTCATCGGGGACGCAGCCGCGCGCATTGCCGAGGATCATCTGCGCATCCTGCGCTATTTCCGTTTTCTCGCCCGCTATGGCGGCGATGTCGTGGATGATGAGGCCTATGCCGCCTGCCGCGCCGCGGCCAACAGCCTGATGGCGTTGTCGCGCGAGCGGATTGCCGATGAGCTGATCAAATTGCTGGGGGTTGCCGCGCCCGTCCGTGCGCTGCGGCTGATGGTCGATGGCGGCATATTGCGGGCGGTCCTCCCCGAAGTCGATATGGCAGGCATCGACCGGGTGGAGGCGTTGATGGCGCGCGAGGCAGCTTCGGGGACGTCAGCTTCGGCGCTTCGGCGACTGGCCGCCCTGTTGCCCCCCGACCCGGCTACCGTGGAGCAGATCGGTGCCCGGCTCAAACTATCGAACAAGGCACGCAAGCGACTGGTGCTGGCGGTTGAACCGGGACCAGCGGATGAAGCGCCGCGTGCCTTGGCCTACCGTGTGGGGCCGGAAAGCGCGATCGACCGGCTCTTGCTTGATGTCGACCGGCCCTTGTCGGCGCTCGGTTCGCTTGACGGATGGACGCCGCCAACATTGCCGATCAGCGGCGGTGCGCTGATCGCGCGCGGTCTGCCCCCCGGCCCGGACGTCGCCAAGGCCTTGCACGAGGTGCAGAGAATCTGGGTGGAAGAGGGTTTTCCCGATGCAGCGCGGGTTGAGGCTATTGCCGATCAAACGGTTTCGAAATTCCAGCGCGCACGCCAATAATCAAAGGCATCCGCCTCGCTCATCGGTCGCGCGAAATAATAGCCCTGCCCCTGCCAACACCCCATCTGTTGCAGGGCAAGGGCAAGTTCCTGGGTTTCGATCCCTTCGGCCGTCACCTTGAGATTAAGTGATTCGGCCAGCGACAGGATGGTGCGGACGATGACCGCCTTGTCATGATCCTCCGCCATGGAGGATACAAAGCTCCGGTCGATCTTGAGGATATCAATCGGCAGACTGTGCAGGCTGGCCAGGTTGGAAAAGCCCGTGCCGAAATCGTCCATGGCGATCGGCATCTGCAAATCCTTGAGCGCGAATAAGAGCTTACGCGCCTTGTCCGGGTCTGCGATGATCGCGCTCTCGGTCAGTTCCGCCGTCAGCCGACTTCCGGCGATACCGGAATAGCGCAGCGCCTCCTCGAACATCGAGGCCACGTCATCGCGGGCCATCTGAATGGGAGAAAGATTGACGTTGACGCCGACCGGCAAGGGCTGGCCATAGCGCACGTCCCAGCGCGACAAGGCCTGCGCCGCCTCATAAGCCGCCCAGCGACCGAGCGAGGTGATCAGGCCACTTTCCTCGGCCACGGCGATGAATTCGACCGGCGCGACATGCCCAAGTTCCGGATCATGCCAGCGCGCCAGCGCTTCAAAGCCGGTAATCTCGCCCGTCTGAAGGTGAATGAGCGGCTGGTAGGCGAGCGTCAGCCCGCCATGGGCCAAGGCTTCGCGCAACCGGCTCTCGATCGAAAAGCGTCGTTGCGCTTCCTTGAGGACGCCATTGCGGTAGATTTCCACCTTGCCGCTACGCTTGGCGATCTTCACGGCCGCTTGCGCCTTGCGCACTATATCGTCCGGGTCGTCCTTCAGATCGATCGACAATGCGCAACCAATGGCGCAGTCCACGCGAATCTGCAGCTCACTGAGCCGAATCGGCGAACTGAGCGCTTCGCGAATCCGTTGCACGATATGCAATGCATCCGATAAACCATTGTTAAGACGTGCAAAAATGGCAAAATCATTGCCACCGATGCGCGCCAGCACATCGCCTTGCCGCAGACTGGATTTCAGCCGCTTGGCAACGGTGATGAGCAGTTCGTCACCAGCCATCGGGCCAAGCGATTCATTGACCCGGCTGAATCGACTGAGATCGATTGCAATAATGCCAAATTGGGCATTGTCGGGCCAGACCGTATTGCTGAGCCGATCGTCAATCTCTTCACCAAAGCCGGTTCGGTTAGGCAGCGCGGTGAGGCCATCGGACAGAAGTTCGCGACGCAGATTTTTCTCGATCGTCCGGTCGCTGGTGCGATCGATCGCCGTAAAGAGAATAAGCGGCGCGCCTTCCGTCGGGAGTCGGCCGATCGTACACATGAAATATTCCGGCCCCAGCGTGCCGTCGCGACGCATTTCAAAGCTTTCGCAAGAACGATCCGATTGGACAAAGGCCTTGATCCGGTCGCACCATCCGACGGCACCCCGCTCCATGATCTGAGATAGGTTATGCGATCGAAAGGATTCCATGAAAGCCGCATTGGCTTCCACAACAAAAATATCATCATCCTCGCGCATCGACAGGATAGCTGACGGCTGGGGCAGCGCAGCCAGCCATTGGCGGCCGACTGCCATCTGATCCACCTGTGCGTCATCCCCCCCGCCGAGGGGATCTTCGCTGGACCTTTTAACTGGCCAGTTGCACGCCGCAATGGATTCCATGACCCCGCGATATCGGCAACCCGTAAATTTTCAGGAAACGTCCGAGTACTCTTTGTAAAAATCAGACATTAAAAGCGATTGTCGCGGGGAAACCCGGTCGGCGGCATTCGTCCGGCCGCGCCTCGCGCCACTTTCCAGGGCGTCATGTCCGATTCGGTGCGCGTGCGGCCACTTTCGCCGCCCATCGTCCAACTCAACCCATCGGCCAGGCGGAAGGCGATGACATCGGACAGGCCACCATCGCGATAGCGTTGCATCTGCACACCCTGCCCCCGCGCCATTTTAGGCATCTCGTCCAGCGCGAAGACCAGCAATTTGCGGTTCTCACCTATGACCGCAACGCTGTCCGCTTGCGGAGCAATGGGGTGGACCACCGCCAGTTTCGCGTCTCCGCGAATATTCACGACCTGCTTGCCCTTGCGCGTTTCGGCGATGATGTCGCTGACCGCCGCGATGAAGCCGCGCCCATCGGAAGAGGCGAGCAACAATTCCTTGCTGGTCCGGGCGGGCATGAAGGCGACGATGGTGCCTTCATTATCCATATCGACAAGAGAGCGCACCGGATCGCCGAAACCACGGCCACCCGGCAACTTGTCGGACCCCAGCGTGTAGATGCGGCCGGTGCTAGTCGCCAGCAGCAACTTGTCGGTCGTATAGGCGTGGAACGCATGATGCGGGCCGTCGCCTTCCTTGAACTTGAGCGTATCGGCCGCCGCCAGATCGCGATGGCCACTCATGGCGCGAATCCAGCCGCGCTCGGACAGGATGACCGTGATCGGCTCGCGTTCGATCATCGCTTCGAGCGGAATTTCGCGGGCCGGCGCCGCTTCTTCGACCAGCGTGCGGCGGCGGCCCAGATCGGTTTCCGGCCCATAGCGTTTGCGCAGCGCCGCCAGGTCGCGCTTCAGGCGCTTGCGCTGAAGCCCCGTGTCGCCGACCAGTTTCTCCAGCTCGTCCTTTTCCTTGACCAGATCGGCATGTTCGCGCCGCAGCTCCATTTCCTCCAGCTTGCGCAAACTGCGCAGCCGCATGTTGAGGATGGCTTCGGCCTGCCGGTCGTTGAGCGCGAACTCCGCGATCATCACGGGCTTCGGCTCATCCTCCGTGCGGATGATCGCGATCACCCGGTCGAGGTTGAGATAGGCGATGATATAACCGTCGAGCAGGTCGAGCCGAGCGGCGATCTTTTCCAGTCGATGCTGGGCGCGCCGGACCAGCACCTCTATCTGATGCTTGAGCCATTCGACCAGCACCGCTTTCAGCCCCATGACGCGCGGCGTATGGCTCGCGTCCAGCACGTTGAGATTGAGCGGGAAGCGATTTTCCAGGTCGGTCAGGCGGAACAGGCTGTCCATCAACATCTGCGGGTCGACCGTGCGGGCGCGCGGTTCGATGACGATGCGGATTTCCGTGTCGCTCTCGTCGCGCACGTCGGCCAGGATCGGCAGTTTGCGATCGTTGATCAAGGTAGCGATCTGCTCGATCAGCTTGGATTTCTGCACCTGATAGGGAATTTCGGTGACGATCACGACCCAGGTGCCGCGCCCGCCCTCTTCCTTATGCCAGCGCGCCCGCGTGCGGAAACCGCCGCGTCCCGTGGCATAGGCTTCCGAAATCATCGCGCTATTATCGACCAGCACACCGCCGGTCGGGAAGTCCGGTCCGGTGACGACCTGCATCAATGTCGCATGATCGGTATCGGGATTGTCGATCAGCAGATTGGCAGCGCCGATCAGTTCAGCGACATTATGCGGCGGAATACTGGTCGCCATGCCGACCGCAATGCCGCTCGCGCCATTGGCGAGAAGATTGGGGAAGAGGCCGGGGAAAACCTCCGGCTCTTCATCCTCGCCATTATAAGTGGCGCGATAATCGACCGTGCCTTCGTCCAGACCCGCCATCAGATCGGCGGCGGCCTGGGTCAGGCGCGCTTCGGTATAGCGCATGGCGGCGGCATTATCGCCGTCGATATTGCCGAAATTGCCCTGCCCATCGACCAGCGGCATGCGCAGCGAAAAATCCTGCGCCAGCCGCACCATGGCGTCATAGACCGACGAGTCGCCATGCGGGTGATATTTGCCGATGACGTCGCCGACGACGCGGGCGCATTTCTTGTAACTGGTCGTATTGCGCGCCGGATTGGCGACCAGCACATCGGGCGATGCGCCGCCCGGCTCCATCTTCAGCAACCGCATCGCCCAGAGCAGCCGACGATGGACCGGCTTCAACCCATCGCGCAGATCGGGCAGCGATCGGGCGGTGATCGTGGACAGCGCATAGACCAGATAACGCTGCGACAGCGCCGCGTCGAACGGATGGTCCTTGATACTGTCGAAGGGATCACGAAAATCGGTCATCGCGGCGGGAATAGCAGGGCTGCGCCGCTTGGCAAACGGGGATTGCTGTTCGCGTTACGATCGGCGTCGCGCAAAATGTTGCATGACCTCGTTCCACCGCTCCGGCAGCGCAATAACGCGCTCCCCGCCAAAGGCTGGCGGATTTTCGGTCACTTCCGGCATGATGTCCGGCCCGTTATCAGACAGATGTGACGGTGCCTCAGCGCGGCGCGGCCGCTTATAAGGGCGACCATGGGCTTTGCCATATGATATGAAATGCTCCGTTGGATCGACACCTGCGTTAAGCACGTCTTGATTGAGAAGCAAATAAATAACTGGGTCAAAATCGGGAGGAATGAGATCATCATAGTTTGATTGCGGAATTTCCGAAGACAACATTTGATGCAATCGAACCAAATGATGGCGCACACTGTCATCGGATTGAATGACCGTGGCAATATATTCCATCGCATCTAGTCCGATTACAATCGGCCTCTCGTTCTCATCAGATATAGTGCCCGTACGTGGCATATCGAGATTCGGTATGGATTTCCTCAATCGCGTCAAAACGGGCCCGCAACACTTTTGTATCAACGCCATAGCGCCTGGATCAATCACCATTCCGGTTACCGCATCAGGAGATTGCTCGATCAAATAGTCCGAAATTCGTTGGCTGATGCTGGGATTCCCATTAATCCTGTTAATGCGGCGCAGAATTTCAAGCTCATCGGCGGTCATCGACCGATTGATAGTTTGTACCGAGGCCGCTTCCGTCTGGTAAAGAACGGGATCAAGACCCATTGCCTTTGCCATGTCGAACAGCAAGGCGTCGCGACTATAGGGAATGAGTGTTACCGGATCGAATATATCCAGCACTGTCGCATAGGCTTGTTCGTAGAAACCAACGGCGCGTTCCAGAAATGGAATGAACGGATCAGCCTCTCCCAATCGTTTGACGCATTGCCCCCATGCAGACCACAGCCATCCATAAGGCTCACGAACGACAAGAATGACGTCGAGTGCAAATAATGGCGCAATCCGTTCTTTTAACAGGTGAAGCCTGTTTCTGTTGACCGATGAGAATAGTTCGTTGGACAGGATCAGCGTGCTGCAATGGCTTTGGGCCAGATCATTGCGATAGGACGCCAATATCTTGTCCAGTTCCGGTGCCATATCGACATCAGACACATCAGGGGGTGCCAGCAAAATTTGAATTAGTTCACTGGCATTGCCAGAAAATGTTCCCGGCACTGACGGTTCAGGATAATCATATCCGTCATTTTTCAAAAGATCTTTGCTATCTGTCAGCCACTTTTGGATGGCGCTCGTTCCTGTTTTACCGGGGCCTGCATGCAGCACCAGCTTGGGTTGAACGGCATCACCCCCGATATTTGTCGTTCTGTCAGTTTTATCGACGATCATGAGGCTCCAACGTCATTTCATTCTTTACCTGGATCAAGATAATTTCAGACTTTGACCCGTTTTACAATTATTATTGCCTTTCGCGTGAGCAGGAGGCTTTCCTCAGGGGGCGACCGAAATCCCGCATTTTGCATAAAACAAGGCTTGCGGTTTTGGCGATAAGCGCCATTTTGCGCCGGTGTTGACCATCAAACTTCCTCCGCCGCCGCTATCGCTGCTGTCCGGTGCCGCGCTATTTCTCGATTTCGATGGGACGCTGGCACCCATTGCGGACACGCCGGACGGCGTGGTGCTGGGGGACGATCTTCTCCCCTTGCTGGACCGCCTGCGTGCGAAACTGGATGGCCGACTGGCGATCGTCAGCGGCCGTTCGATCGAAACGCTTAGGGAATTGGGATTTCGCGACTTCCTGTTGGCCGGTACGCACGGGCTTGAATTTGCCCGTCCCGGTGAAGCGGCCGAAGCTCCACCACGCCTGGCAGCCATCGACGCGGTGGAGGAGGCGTTCCATAGTTTCGCCGAAGACAAGCCCGGCGTCCTGGTGGAGCGCAAGTCGATCAGCGTCGGCTTGCATTTTCGTGGCGCGCCCGACCGCCAGAAGGCAGCCAGCGAACTGGCCGATGCGCTTGCAGCAGAGCATGGCCTGGCCGTTCAGCGCGGCAAGATGCTGTTCGAACTGCGTCCGGGCGGCGCGGACAAGGGCAGCGCCGTCGCCGCATTGATGCGACAATCTCCGATGGCAGGTGGCAAGCCTGTATTTATTGGCGATGACGTGACTGACGAGGAAGGCTTTGCCGCCGCCATCGATCATGGTGGCGCGGGCATTCTGGTCGGCCCGCCCCGATCAACATTAGCCGCCTTCTCGCTGGAACAGGTTGCCGATGTCAGGCATTATCTCGCCGAGGGGGCTGCCCGGTCTGATTGATCGGGCCTGTCCCGTGCGACCAGACAGCAAAGGGGCAGACCGATCCTAAATTCCAGCGACCCATTCATGGCCGGAGCGGCGCGTTCGCTCGATCTCTGGCCGATCGGCAATTGTCAGGCGTCTGCCCTGATCGACCGGAAGGGCCGGATGGTCTGGGGCTGCGTCCCCCGCGTCGATGGCGATCCGGTCTTTTCCGCGCTGCTGGACGACAAGGATTGGGACGATCCGCAAGCACGCGGCTTTTGGGCGATCGAACTGGAAGATTGCGTTTCGGTCGAACAGTCCTATCTGCGCAACACCCCTATACTCGTCACCCGTCAAGCCGACGCGCAGGGCAATGCGATCGAGATTTTCGATTTCTGCCCGCGCCATAAGCATAAGGGGCGGATGTATCGCCCGGTGGCGTTCATTCGCATCGTTCGTCCGGTTGCGGGCAGTCCGCGCATTCGCGTGCGCCTGCGTCCGACCACGAACTGGAACGCCGAACCCGTGCCGATCAATTACGGCTCCAACCATATCCGCATGGTCCTGTCCTATATGGCGATGCGGGTTTCGACCAACGCCCCCATCGGGCTGATCGCGCAGGAAAGCTGGTTCCGGCTTGAGCAGGACATGCATTTCTTCATGGGACCGGATGAGGGATTTTCCGACGCGCTGCGCCCAGCGATCGAGCGGATGCTGGAAGACACGATCGAGGAATGGCGGCTGTGGGTCCGTGGCCTCGCTATCCCGCCCGAATGGCAGGAGGCGGTCATTCGTTCGGCGATTACACTCAAACTGTGCCAGCATGAGGAAACCGGCGCGATCGTCGCCGCGCTGACCACCTCCATCCCGGAACATGCCGATAGCGGCCGGAACTGGGACTATCGTTATTGCTGGGTGCGCGACGCCTATTACACGGTCGAGGCGCTGAACCGGCTCGGCGCGCTTGATGTGCTGGAAAGCTATCTCGTCTATCTGCGTAACATCGTCGATGACGCGAAGGGCGGGCATATCCAGCCGCTCTATGACGTGCGCGGCAATGCGACATTGACCGAGTGGGAGGCCGAGAGCCTGCCCGGCTATCGCGGCATGGGGCCGGTGCGCGTTGGCAATGCGGCCTATGAACAGGTTCAGCATGACGCCTATGGCCAGATCGTGCTGTCCTCCGTCCAGGGTTTCATCGACCAGCGGCTGCTCCGCATGGCGGGCCACGCCGATTTCGAGGCGCTTGAAGCAGTGGGTGAACGCGCCTGGGCGGTCTATGACAAGCCCGACGCTGGCTTATGGGAGCTGCGCACGCGCGCGCATGTCCACAGCTATAGCGCCGTGATGTGCTGGGCGGCATGTGACCGGCTGGCCCATGCCGCCACCGCGCTTGGCCTGTCGGAACGCGCGGGCCTTTGGCAAAATCGCGCCGAGACGATGAAAGCCCATATTCTCGAAGCCGCATGGCGCAGCGAAAGCAACGCCATCTCCGCCAATTTCGAGGATGATTCGCGCGACGCTTCGCTCTTGCAATTGCTGGACCTGCGGTTCCTGACAGCGGACGATCCGATGTTCCAAGGTACGCTTGCCGCGCTGGAGGCGGACCTGCGCCGGGGCAACAATATGCTGCGGTATAGCGCCCCGGATGATTTCGGGGAGCCGGTCACGGCGTTCAATGTCTGCACCTTCTGGTTGATCGAAGCACTGCATCGCAGTGGACGACAGGAGGAAGCCCGTACCCTGTTCGAGGAGATGTTGACCCGACGCACCGCCGCCGGGCTGCTGTCGGAGGATATCGACCCTGTGACCGGGGAATTATGGGGAAACTATCCCCAGACCTACTCGTTGGTCGGCATTATCAACTGCGCCGTCCTGCTGAGCAAACCGTGGAGCATGATGCGATGAGCCGCCTGATAGTCATTTCCAATCGCGTGTCGCGCCCGTCCAAGGCCGGTAATCAGGGTGGCCTCGCGGTCGCGCTCGCCGAGGCGTTGCGCGAGAGCCGGGGCACCTGGATCGGCTGGTCGGGGGAAGTGACCGATCATTTCACGGGGCATATCGGGTTCGCCGAGGATGACGGGGTCAAGACCGCGACGATCGACCTGGAAGAACAGGATATCGACGAATATTATAACGGCTATGCAAACAAGACGCTGTGGCCGCTCTTTCATTTCCGCATCGACCTGGCCGAATATGCCCGCGATTTCGAAGGCGGCTATAACCGCGTCAATCAGCGGTTTGCCGATACCGCTGCGCCGCTGATCGAGCCCGAAGACATCATCTGGGTGCATGATTATCATATGATCCCGCTGGGGCAGATGCTGCGTGATCGCGGTCATCGCAACCGGATGGGGTTCTTTCTCCACATTCCCTGGCCGCCGACGCGCCTGCTCGTATCCCTGCCGCATCACAGCAAATTGGTATCCAGTCTGTTCGCTTATGATGTGGTGGGTTTCCATACCGAGGAATGGCTCGAATCCTTCCGCCATTATGTCGAGAAGGAAATGGGCGGCCGGGTCGAGGGCGATTTCGTCACCGTGGGCGATCGTACCATCCAGGCGGTGGCTTGCCCGATCGGGATCAATGCCAAGGAATTTGCCGAAGCCGCCGACAGCAAAGCCGCACGCGACATGGGCGATCGCCTGCGCGCGTCGTTGCAGGATCGCGCCATGATCGTCGGCGTCGATCGGCTGGACTATAGCAAGGGGTTGGAAGAGCGTTTTAACGGCTATGCCCGCTTCCTCAAGGACCATCCCGAACATCATCGCAAGGTGCTGCTGACCCAGATCGCGCCGCCTTCGCGCGGCGACGTGGAGAGTTACCAGCAGATTCGCGCCACCCTCGATTCGCTCGCCGGGCGGCTGAACGGCGAATATAGCGATGTGGACTGGACGCCGATCCGTTACGTCAACCAGGGCTATCCCCGCGACAAGCTGGCCGGCATCTATCGCGCCGCGAAGATCGGGCTGGTGACGCCGCTGCGCGATGGCATGAACCTGGTTGCCAAGGAATATGTCGCGGCTCAGGACCCGGAAGATCCGGGCGTGCTGATCCTCTCGCGCTTTGCGGGCGCGGCGTTGCAGCTCAAGGACGCGCTGCTCATCAACCCCTATAGCCCGGAAGAAATGTCCGACGCGATCAATCGGGCGCTCGCCATGCCGCTGGACGAGCGCAAACGGCGCTGGCGGGCGATGATGGACAGTGTGGAGCAGCAGGATATCAGTTGGTGGCGCCAGTCCTTCACCGAGCGATTGATGGCGGTCGATCGAAATACGGCGCGCGTCGGCCCGGAGCCGGTCGGGGGCTGAACGCCCCTTTCCGCAAGGCCTGCGCTCCAAGCCGTTGACGCCGCCTAATTGCGCGTTCGTGTGCTTTGCTCTATGGGCGGGGTCCAAGCAGCCCCGGCACCCGCTGATCCTTATCGATTCGCGATTGTCGGGGCGCAGTATTTTTGACCAGACAGGAACGCGCATGGCCCGTCGCCGCCAGATTTACGAAGGCAAGGCAAAGATCCTTTATGAAGGCCCGGAACCCGGCACGATCATCCAATATTTCAAGGATGACGCCACCGCCTTCAATGCCCAGAAGAAGGGCACGATTTCCGGCAAGGGCGTGCTGAACAACCGGATTTCCGAACATATTTTCACGCTGCTCGGCCAGATCGGTGTGCCGACCCACTTTATTCGCCGCCTCAACATGCGTGAGCAATTGGTGCGCCAGGTCGAAATCGTGCCGATCGAAGTCGTCGTGCGCAATGTCGCCGCCGGTTCGCTCAGCAAGAAGTTGGGGATTGAGGAAGGCACGCAACTGCCGCGCACGCTGATCGAATATTGCTACAAGGATGATGCGCTGGGCGACCCGCTGATTTCCGAAGAGCATATCGCCTGCTTTGGCTGGGCGACGCAGGAAGAGATGCACGACATTGCCGACATGGCGATCCGCATCAACGACTTCATGTGCGGGCTGTTCGCGGGCATCGGCATCCGCCTGGTGGACTTCAAGCTGGAGTTCGGTCGCTTGTATGACGGCGATTATAGCCGCGTCATCCTGGCCGACGAGATCAGCCCCGATGGTTGTCGTTTGTGGGATATGGTCACCAACGAGAAGCTGGACAAGGATCGCTTCCGCCGCGATCTGGGCGGCGAAGTCGAAGCCTATCAGGAAGTGGCGCGTCGCCTGGGCCTGCTGCCCGAAGGACTGGACACCACCGTCCTCGACCTCGACACCCATCGCAAGAAGCGCGAGAAGGAAGAAGGCTGAGCTTCAGCCTTCTTCCGACGTTCGCTACGAGCATAGTCGGGAAGCGGGAAGCGTTGCGCCGACGTTTCTCGACTTCGCTCGAAACGAACGGATAGGTGGTCAGGCCATCAGGGCGTCGGCCACCAGCTTGATGCCCAGCAAGACCATTAATCCATAGATGAGCGTATAGAAGCGCGCCGGATCGACCCGCCGCACCAATGCCACCCCGGCCAGCGTCGAGACGACCGCGACGGGCACGAGGAACGCCGTCGCCATCAGGTTCGCGCGGGTGAATTGCCCTAGCGCGGCATAGGCGGGCATCTTCATCCAGTTCATAGCAGCGAAGGCCAGGGCGGTGGTCCCGACCAGCATATCGCGCGGCAATCGCTTGGGCAGCACCCACATCTGGAACGGTGGCGATCCGGCATGCGCGATCTGGCTGGTGAAGCCACTGGCGACACCAAATAGAAGGCCAACCCATCCCGGCGAATTTGATGGCAGCACTACCGCTTTGCCGCGCTCCGCCCACAGCCGTTGCAACCCGAAGATCAGGGATATGACGCCAAGGACGCCCAGCACGGCTTTTTCCGACACTTGGACCGCGAAAAGCCAGCCCAATCCAATGCCGATCGCTGCCCCAGGCAGCATCACCTTCAATATCCCTCCGTCCCAGCTACGCCGATAGACCCAGACGCCGACCGCATCCTGCAGAATCAATATGGGTAGCAGGATCGCCGCACCGCTCACCGGGTCGACGCCCAGCGCCATGATCGGCATGGCCAATGCTCCGACCCCGGCGAAGCCGCCCTTGGCTAGGCCCGCCACAAAGACGGCGACAATCGCACAGCCATAGTAAAGATAATCAGGATTCATCCCCGCCGCTTACGCAAATTCGCGCATCTTGCAAAACGGCTTTTGCTGCCGTTGTCGGGGATAGCGCGCACGATCAACCAGGGATAATGGCTTGCCTCACCGCCGTACCGGGACTAGGGGACCGCAAAGTCGATCCTAAGGAGTTCGCCCTTCATGAAAGCCCGTATCTTCGTCACGCTCAAGGGCGGTGTCCTCGATCCGCAGGGCCGCGCGATCCATCATGCGCTCGAAGGGCTGGGGTTCGACGGCGTCAATGACGTGCGCGCGGGCAAGCTGATCGAACTCGACCTGGCCGATGGCACCAGCGACGAAGATATCGACGCCATGTGCCGCAAGCTGCTGGCCAATACGGTGATCGAAAATTACCGCATCGAAAAGGTCGCCTGAGCCATGAAGAGCGCGGTCATCGTCTTTCCCGGCAGCAATTGCGACCGCGACCTGGCGGTGGCGTTCGAGGCGGCAACGGGTGCCAAGCCGGTCATGGTATGGCATCGGGATACGGAATTGCCCGACGATATCGACCTGATCGGCGTACCGGGCGGTTTTTCCTATGGCGACTATCTGCGCTCCGGCGCGATGGCAGCGCGCTCGCCGGTCATGCAGGCAGTCGCGCAGGCGGCTGATCGCGGCGCGTTCGTGCTGGGCATCTGCAACGGGTTTCAGGTGCTGACCGAAAGCGGTTTGCTGCCCGGCGCGCTGTTGCGCAATGCCGGTGGGCATTTCGTCTGCCGCGACGTCGCCTTGACGGTGGAGAATGCGCAGAGCGCTTTCACCAGCCGCTATGAAGCGGGCGAGCGCATCAGCTATCCGGTTGCTCATCATGACGGCAATTATTTCGCGGATGAGGCGACGCTCGATCGACTGGAAGGCGAAGGTCGGGTTGCGCTGCGTTATGCCGAAGCCGTCAACGGCTCTGCCCGGAACATCGCTGGCATATTGAACGACAAGGGCAATGTGCTGGGTATGATGCCGCATCCAGAACGGGTCATCGAACCTGCCCATGGTGCGACCGACGGCAAACGGCTGTTCGAGGGGCTGGTCGAAGGGTTGATGGCGCGGGCCTGACCTCTTCGTCACACTGAAGGATAAAGAAAAAGCGCCTCCCATCGGGACGGCGCTTTTTTATTGAGCAGTAAGGGCCTTCGACAAGCTCAGCCGAACGGATGTGGGAGAATGCTACCCGCCCCGGTGATAATCATATTCCATCATGCGACCCTGCTGCTTGGTCAGGATCGCGCCGATCAGCGTGCCGCCCGCCTGCCTTAGCTGTTCGACCGCCGCGCGCAGGCCGCCATGATGATTGCGACCCCATTCGACCACGAGCAAACTCGTCTGCACCCGTGCAGCCAGCAGCGGCGTGTCACCCAGGCCCAGGATCGGGGGAGCGTCGATCAGCACCGTGTCATAGTCATTGCGCACAGCATCGAGCAGCGAATCAAGCGCCGATGTCGCCAGCAATTCGGCGGGATTGGGTGGCACCGCGCCACAGGGCAGGAGAAATACGCCCGGCACGCCACTATCCATGATTGCTTCTGCGGCGCTGGTCTGTCCGGTCAGTACCTCGCTGATACCGCGTGTTGGCACCTTACGGAACAGGCTATGCTGCACTGGACGACGCATGTCGCCATCAATCACCAGCACGCGCTTGCCCATCCGTCCCAAAGCCAGCGCCAATGCGTGAAGCGTGAGCGACTTGCCCTCCCCCTCCTGCGCGCTGGTGACCAGGATGGAGCGCGGCAATCCGGCCGCCGATGCCAGCAGGAGTGAGGCAGCGATCGGCGCAAAAATTTCAGGTGGCTGGGGATTGTCACCCGTGACGGGAACGGCCCCCAGCAGAGGCAATCCCACCCGCTCGGCCAGCGTATCAGCGGAGGTGACGGCGTCATCGAATATGTGCCGCGCGGCGACCAGCAACAGTCCCAGCAACACGCCGCCAATGGAGGCCAGCAGCAATGTCAGGCCAATGCGCGGCGAAAAGGGTTTGGTCGGAACGGCGGCGCGATCAAGCGGCTGGATGCGTCCGGCCTGAAAGCCTGCCTGAGACGCCATATCGCGATAACGCTGGAGCAGGCTGTCATGCAGCATCCGATAGGTATCGACGGAACGCTTATAAATGCCCAATTGCACGTCGCGCCCCTGCGCCGTCTGCGCCTGTCGTTCGAGATTGGCGATTTCCGCCGCAAGCTGGGTTTCGCCGTGGACCGCGACATCATAGCGTTCTTTAAGCGACGCACGGATGCTATTCGCCATGTCCTGTGCCTGATCGTCGAGCGCCGCCAGACGGGCGCGCGCCTCCCGCATTTCAGGGTGGGCGTCCTTACGAAACTGCCGCTGCTCCATCAGCGCGGCGCGGGCTTGCGCACGCTCTGTCATCAATGTCTGCATCGCACCATTGTCGAGTACTTCGGGCAAGGTCTCGGCACTGGCGCGCCGCGCACTTTCCCACGCTTTTTGCGCTGCGATGCGATCGGCCAGCGCTTGGGCGCGAAATGCGTTAAGCTGCGCCAGTCGGGTGGCGATCGAGCCGTCTGACGGCAGCGCGTCGGCGCCTGTTTCCGTTCCCTCCCGACTTGCATAAACCGCAAGTTCGCGCTCCGCCCGCGCCAGATCACGGCGGGCACCGTCAAGTTCACCCAATAGAAAACGCCGAGCCTGAACACCGGATTCGAAACCCCGCTTGAGGTCCGCGCGGATCAGGCTGTCCGCATAGCTGTTGGCAACGCGCGCGGACAGACCGGGATCGGGGCTGACGAAGCTGATCCGCAACACGCGCGACTTGCCCGGCAAATCCACTTCCAAATTATCGCGCAACAGAGCCACAACCCTGTCCAATTCGACCTGACGCTGGTTCCCACGGCCCGCAACGCCCGTTGCGCGCTTTGCTCCCATGGTGCGCAGGAAGGTTGGCGTTCCGACGAGCGCCAGATCCTTTGCCACAGCTTCTGCAAGCGCGCGGCTACGCAACACTTCCAACTGGGTCTGCATCAACGCTTCAATATTGTTCGAGCCGGCACGCGGCGTGCTGACTGCTCCAGCCGCACCGGCGGGTATATCGTCCACCTCGACCGAAGCGGTCGCACGGTAATCCGGGGTCGATATCAGGATGAAGATGACGCCTGCCAGCAGACACAACGCCATGGTGACGAACAGGATCACGCGATGGCGTCGTAGCACCAGCCATCCCCTTCGCGCCCGCGCCGTGAGGCGCGTTGCCCAGCCCTGCCCCGGTGCCGCGTCGAGATCGCGTTCGCTCAATATCGGCGTCATCATCAATTGCCATCCAGCGCGATGAAGCCGGTCGCCAACGCAGGAAGCGCGATGAGGCCGCCGCCGATAATCGCCTTTGCCCGCGACAGCCCTATGATGACATTGTCGCCGGGCAGAATTTCTGGATCGGGCGCTTCGCCCTTGCGGATCGCACCCAAATCAAACATGGCAGCAAGCCGCTGGCCTTCGACCTGCCGCACGACGACCACTTGCGACAGGTTGGCGAGTCGGCTCGGCCCCTTGCCCAGCGCGACGGCCTGGCTCAACGTCAACCGCCCCTCGACAGGGTAGAGCCCCGGTTCGCGCACTTCTCCATCCAGCGTAACGCGACGGCCGACGGCCTTCTTCACGAACAATGTGACCTGCGGCGATACCAGATATCGCTCACCCAACCGTCCGGCGATGACATCGGCGGCTTCCCCGGCAGAAAGACCGGCCACCGGCACATCGCCGATGAGCGGCATTCGCACCATGCCGCTGGCGTTTACCTGGGCATCCTCCAGCGACAGGCCCGGCTCATGATAGACCTGAATGCGCAGCACATCGTCCGGCGCAATGCGATGATCCATGCCGACCGCAGGCGCAGGTGGCACGAGCGCATAGGCCGCATCCCCGCGCGGCGCATCCTCCACGGTCGCGCATGCACCGAGCAGACCACAGGCTGTCAGCGTCATGATCGCGCGTATAATGCTGTCGTGGCGCTTCATCCGCGCTTCCATCCCGCCCTGCCCCAATTGAAACCGGGGGTTAACGAGGCAACAGGGACATGGCAACCAAAGGCGGGACGGATCGAAAGTCCACCCCGATGCTCAGAGCGCGAGACGGCCCGGCACAGGGTCAGCGATCCGGCGCGGCTGATCGGGCCACATGCCGCGCGTGTCATACACCGCCTTGTCGGCGCGTTCGTCCACGGGAACCGATTTGAACATGTCATGATCGACAAGAATGATGAATATGCCGCATTGTTCCAGGGCCGTATCGAGATCCATCAATTCAGCGCCGGTTCCGGCGAACTCCATCGGCAATGCCTGGGCATAGGGTTCGACCAGCTTGATGCGACGACCATAGCGACGCGCGAGCCGTGCTGCGACCTTGACGGCCGGGCTTTCGCGGAAATCGTCGATATTGGCTTTGAATGCGAGGCCGAGGCAGGCGACATTTTCATGCGCAAAAGCATCAATCATATCCGATGCCTTGGCCACCACATGATCGGTCTTGCTGTCATTGACTTCGCGTGCGGTGCGGATGATCCGCGCATTGTCCGGGTCGCCATGGACGATGAACCAAGGGTCAACGGCGATGCAATGGCCCCCTACGCCGGGACCGGGCGACAGGATATTGACGCGCGGGTGGCGATTGGCGAGACGAATGACTTCCCAGACATCAATGTCCATATTTTCAGCGATCACCGACAATTCATTGGCGAAGGCGATATTGACGTCACGAAAGCTGTTTTCGACAAGCTTCACCATTTCCGCCGCGCGCGCCGTCGTCGTAATGCACGCGCCGCGCACAAATTGCCGATAAAAGCCCAGCGCTTTGCGCGCGCAGCGCGGGGTGATGCCGCCGATGCAGCGGTCATTATCAATCAGTTCGACCAGTATGCGGCCGGGCAGAACCCGCTCAGGACAATAGGCAATGGCGATATCGCCCTGAACACCAGTGCCAGGCATTTTCAGATCGGGGCGCATGGTGCCGATTACGTCGCGCATCGCCTCCGTCGTTCCGACCGGGGATGTGGACTCCAGAATAACAGAGTCCCCTAGCTTCAACACGGGCGCGATGGTGCGGGCGGCTTGCAGGACATAGCTGATGTCGGGTGCATGATCCTCCGATACCGGGGTCGGCACCGCGATGATGAAAACATCGCTTTCCTCAACGGTCAGCGAAGCGCGTAGATTGCCGCGCGCCACGACACCCTGCACCAGCCCGTCAAGATCGACTTCCTCGATATGCACGCGGCCCGAATTGACTGTCTCCACCACATGGGCAGACACATCCACACCGACCACCTGGCATCCTCCGCGCGCAATCAGCGCGGCGGTTGGCAGGCCGATATACCCAAGACCGATAACGGAAACCTTTTGCTTGGTGTCGACGGGCATGGAGCGGCAATCCTTTTACGGCAAGATATTGGCCGACCTTCTGCCCGGAAATACTGAAGATTTCGGTAATGATAGGCGCTATTTGGTGCCTGCTATGACCTGGGCAATTCGCTCGGCTGCCTTGCCATCGCCAAACGGGTTATGGGCTCGCGCCATGGCATCATAGGCCTGTTGATCGTCCAGCAGCGCCAGCACTTGCTGAACAATGCGGTCCCGATCCGCGCCGACGAGCTTTGCCGTTCCGGCATCCACCCCCTCCGGCCGCTCTGTGGTTTCCCGCATGACGAGCACCGGCTTGCCCAGTGAAGGCGCTTCCTCCTGCACGCCACCGCTGTCCGTCAGCACGAGGTAGCACATATCGAGCAAACGCACGAAATGCGGATAGTCGAGTGGCTCGATCATGGCGACATTTGGCAGGTCGCCCAGCACCGCATCCATGACCGGGCGGACATGCGGGTTGGGGTGGACCGGGAAGATCACCGCGACATCCGGCCTGGCCGCAATATCCGCGATCGACCGGGCGATCGCCTCCATCCCGCCGCCGAAATTCTCGCGCCTGTGGCTGGTGACGGCGATGATCCGCTTTCCCGCAAAGCGCGCAGCCAATTCATCCAGCCCATTTGCCAGTGACGGGTCAGCCAGTACCCGTTCGCGCGTGGCCAACAGCGCGTCGATCACTGTATTCCCGGTGACATATATCGTGGTGGCATCCCGGTTTTCCGCCAACAACGCATCGGCGGCAGCCTGCGTGGGGGCGAAATTCATGTCCGCGATGCAGGCGACCACCCGGCGATTCACTTCCTCTGGCCAAGGATGGTATATGTCGCCACTGCGCAGTCCCGCTTCGACATGCGCCACCGGAATTTTGCGATAATAAGCGGCAAGGCTGGCAACCATCGTCGTCAGCGTATCGCCATGCACGACGATCCGATCAGGTTGTTCGATGTCGAAGGCCTTGCCCAGTTCAACGATCAGCTTGGCAGTCAGCCCATCCAACGTCTGGTTCGGCACCATCACGTCGAGATCAATGTCCGGCACGATACCGGCTATCGCCAGCACCTGATCCAGCAAGCCGCGATGCTGCGCGGTGACGATGACGCGCGTCTCGACGCCCGCGCAACCGCGCAGCGCATGAACGACCGGGAACATCTTGATCGCTTCGGGACGGGTCCCGAACACCATGGCGACTTTCATCTTTCATCCCTTGCGCAATGAGCTTTGCCACCCCCCTGACAGATAAAGATGTATAGGGGCTAAACGCTATGCTTGCCGCCTTGCTGCAATGCGGCGAATTGTAATATCGAAAGACTATGCTAGACCGACGTTGGATCGATCCAATTCTATGTGGAGCCTGGCTATCTCATGAAAATCACGATGATCGGCACGGGTTATGTGGGCCTTGTGTCAGGGGCCTGTTTTGCGGATTTCGGCCATGATGT